>DATNRD010000218.1:0-6748 GCA_036703665.1 Candidatus Obscuribacterales bacterium | reverse complement strand
CACGATGAAAGCAGAAAGAGCGCCGTCGTCCTGCTCGCCCGCCGCCGCAGCCAGAACGAGGAACCAGCGGGCGACACCAGCATTGGTGACAGCCAGCTTCTCGCCGCTTATGACAAAGTCGCTTCCGGTTCTCAGCGCCGTCGTCTTTCTTGTGCCGTCGAGCCAGCAGTAGGCAGCAAAACCACACTCCTCGACCAGCGGCGTGAGGAACTCCTGCTTTTGCTCTTCGCTGCCGGACAGAATCAAGACCGTCTGGGCCAGATTGGTGGCGTCCATGGCGGCACCGACTCCCGTGCAGGCAGCTCCGATCTCTTCGTTGATCAAGCAAGCATCGAAGACGCCCAGCCCGAAACCGCCAAACTTTTCCGGGACGTGCACATTCATGAGCCCGAGCTGCCAGGCCTGCTGGTATATGTCACCGGGAAACTCGCCGGTTGCGTCGTAATGCGCGGCCCTCGGAACTATCTCGTTTTGCGCGAACTCGCGAGCGAGCTGCTGATACTGGCGCTGCTCGTCAGTCAGTCTGAAGTCTGCCATGACCCTGGGCCCTCCCGTCCTATCCGCCGGCCTTGAGCCGGGCGGGCGCTCGAGGCGCAACCGTAATATTGTAGGACAGCAACTCTTAGACAGTTCTTAACTCCCTCGCAGGGGCGCCTGCCATGGCCGGGAAGCAGTCCGGACGCACGTTTTGAGGCACCGGCACAGGCCCGGCTGAAAAAGTATTCACATAGCGGAGAAGAAAGCAAGCGGTGTCCACTTGACCTGAGGCGGTCGGGCTCGTCATCATAACCAGCGAACCCGGCGCTTGAACCGTACAGCCAGCAGCACTGGCAGCTCTGGGGGCGACGACGATGACAGTTTTGGTGGCACCTTCAATTCTTTCGGCGGACTTCGCCAATCTCGCCTCGGAACTCCAGCGCGCCGAGCGGGGAGGCGCCGACTGGATTCACGTCGACGTCATGGACGGACACTTCGTCCCCAACCTGACCATCGGGGCACCGGTCGTAAAAGCAATTCGTCGCGCCACTCAACTGCCGCTCGATGTGCATCTGATGGTCACCAATCCTGACCAGTACCTCGAAGACTTCGCCGCGGCCGGTTCCAACCACTTGATCGTACACGCCGAGGCGTGCACGCACCTGCAGCGAACGCTGTCCCAGATTCGCAGGCTGGGAATGAAAGCCGGTGTGGCCATCAATCCAGCTACGCCTCCGGATCACATCCGGTACGTGCTGGAGGATATCGACCTTGTCCTGGTTATGACCGTGAACCCGGGATTTGGCGGTCAGAAGTTCCTCGATGCGGTGGTCTCCAAGATACGGGTCGTGCGCGACATGCTGGATGCAGCGGGCAGGAACGAAGTCCATGTCTGCGTGGATGGTGGCATCAACCCGGCTACCGCTGCGCTCGTTATAAATGCCGGGGCAGACGTTCTGGTGGCAGGCAAGAGCGTCTACGGCGCAGCCGACATATCCGCGGCGATCAAGAGCCTGCGGTCTGCTTCGGCGAGCAAGACAGGAAGCGAGGTGGGAGCCTGAGCCGGCCAAGCAGCGAGTAGGAAAGCCTTTCTTGTATGCGAACGATTAAGATGTTGAGGCTGCTGCAAGTGAGAGAACAGGCATAGATTGCCGGGGGAACTTGAAGAGATGAGCGCCAGATTACGAATTTCAAAAGAGTACAAAAAGGAGCACTCCATGCGAAAGAACGCCCTTGTTATTCTGTCCGTGGCTGTTGTGGCAGGTTCCCCGGCGCTGGCCAGGGAAGACTTCATCATGGATACGTCAGGCATCGGCAAGAGCCACAACGGCGTCGTCAGTTCCGACCAGTTTCTGGAGCTCGGCATGCGCACTCCCAACGCTTTGCGTCTGGAAGGCGAGAACTCGCTGAGGATGGGGCACGTAGACAGAGCCATCATGGTGCTGCAGCGCTCGGTTGAGATGGCGCCGCTCGACATGGACGGGCGAATTCTCTACGCGCAGGCGCTGGAGCAAAAACTGATGAGCCAGAAGGAGCGTGATCCGGCCCTTTTCAATTACGTCGTTAAGCAGTGGCTGTTCGTTGCCAAAAAATCGGAGTTTCCCGATCAGGCTCTGAGCGGCAGGCAGCACCTGATAAACCTCACCGGTGTAGCACCGAAGCTCTGGGAATCCGACCGCAAATTCCTTGCCCGTGTTCTCCTGCCCGAGGACGGCTCAACCAAGGTGGCACTGGGCGGGGCCAGCAGGAAGGCTGCCGCGAAGAAGGAGTCCAAAGAGGACTTCTGATCACCGTCGTCCTGTCCGCGACATAAGCCAGCGCACGCCGCTCTGCAGCAGGCGCAGGGCGCCGTAGAAAATTGCCGCTGCGCCGAAGGCAACCCAGACCAACCACACGTGTAGCTCGGCAAGGTGCTTGCGCACCTTGGGCAGGTCTCCCACCAGCGACGATTCCGGCAAAAACTGTGCCACCAGAAGAACAAAACCGATAAAGATATTGAAGATGCCGAAAGCAAACCAGGGCCACACGGGTTTCCATACAAGCAACAGCGGAATGAATCCCAACAGCAGCAGTGTATCCGGAACCCAGATCGACGGAGATCCTGCCGGAACTACAAAAGCCAGAAAGAACCCGGCCGCCCACAGCAGGCAGGATAGGATGGCAGCCAGCTTGTGTCCCCTGGGCTTCTTGGCACGCGAGGCCGCCCCGGCCTGGGCCTTATCCGCTGTCTCTTCTGTCAAGCTTGTCCCCCAGAAGCTGACGGACTGAATTGATGATTTCAACCGCATCCACCGGAACCGGTCCGGCCACAGATTTGCCGGCAACCACCGTTCTGGCAAAGCCGATCTTATCAAAGTCCCCCAAGCCCCGTTGTTTCCAGAGGCGGTTGAGCAACTGTGTTCGACGGCCTGGCCCGGCAAATTCTGACCGCTCCACCAGGTGAGCCGAACGCAGCTCATGTAAATACTTGTTCACTAGCGTGACCAGCTCGTCAATACTAAAGACATCTTCAATCTCGCCACCGCTGAGAACATGGAGACGATCCTTCTCCCGCATCATGTCCGCCAGCGTCGCTGCATGCTCGCCCGCGTCCGCGTCGAGCACCGTCACCACCGGCAGTACTACAGTGTCTCTCAGCTCCAGGAATCGACGAACAACCTGATTTGCTCCGCCGGCGGCCAGTACCGCCACTCCGGAAGCATCGAGATCGATGCCCATTCGAGACGCGAACCAGGGCAGCAGAATCGCTTCAGTAGGTCCCTCGACCAGAAGCACCAGCTCGGGCAGGAAGCTTCCCGGCAGACGGGGACGCCACGCTGCCAGGCAGGCGCGGAAAAGCTCGTGCGCTCTAAGCGCGCCGTGCGAAGAATCTGCCTCGTCCAGCTCTTCGATTGCATCGAGCACCGACAAGAGGAATTGCACGCGCGGGTCGTCCGACCAGGCGCCCGCATCTCGCAAGCGCTGCCAGGCAGGCGCAACCCCCAGGCAAGCGCGCAGCCAGTGTACCTGAGCCGGCGACCATCCCCGGCTCTCGGTCAACGGGCCGCCCTGCGCCTGGTCGTGCGGAGCCTGGGGAGCGAAACCGGTCTCGGTACCAAGCACAGGCACACAGGCTGCGGCGCCCGTCTCGAGCACCCAGGTATCGAAAGTAATCGGCTCGAATCTCGAGAAGTCCTCCAGCGCAAGAACCGTGCTTAAAAGCAGCTCCGCGGCAGGCGCCCTCTGGCTGCCGTAAGCCCGGTTGAGCAGCCGGACTCGAGCCTCAAGCTCCAATTCGCTGAAGCTGCGAGCCACGCTGGGCTTCTTCAAAACCGAACTCTTGAAGCACTCTTCTAAACGCTGCCAGCGACTGCCCGGCTCCTCGAAGCCGATGTAACGCTGGATGAACTGCCACAACCGCGACGGATGAGCTTGCCCTACCTCCCACACCCCGGACAGCCGGCGCTCGACGCCAGTGGAGTCACCATCCGAGGAGCCAGAGCTTTCCCTTGAAGACACGCAGCACTCAGCTTCCGCTTGATGTACCGTCAGCAATCCTACCACTCGGGACACAGAACTTCGTGGTCTCCCCTTTGCGCAATCGGAGCGAACAGGTAACCTAGGTAGAGCCCGTCCACGGGGCGAGGATCGAAGACCGCTCACTTTACGAGGGAGCGCCTGTTTGGCAATGACCGCCACGCAAGAGATTGAGGCCAAACTCAGCCGGGACGACGTGATCATCCGCGGCTCGACCTGGGCTGCCATCTGGCACATGTCGTGGCCGCTGCTTCTGCATATGTCCACCATCTCCATAGCCAGCTTCGCCGACATCTGGGTGGCCGGCAGGCTGGGCTCGGACGTGCAGGCTGCCATCGGCATCGGCGGGCAGATCTGGTTTTTCATGATCATGCTCACGGTGGCGCTGTCGGCGGGCACAACCGCGTTGGTGAGCCGCTTCTGGGGCGCTCGTGACCTGGACAACACCGTAGAATCAGCCCGGCAATCGCTGTTTTTCGCCCTCATTTTCGGCAGTGCATCGGCAATGCTCGGTCTGGCGGTTTGCCGGCCGCTTCTGCGCTTTCTGGGCGCATCGCCTGCGGTCGAGCAGCTCGGGTGGGAGTACCTGCGCTTTGATCTGCTCGCGCACATTCCCTACACGGTGCTCTGGGTCTCCAATTCAATCTTCAGGGCGAAGGGCAACGCCCGCACGCCGATGATGATCATGGCCATCATCACCGCTGCCGTAATCTTCCTGGACCTCGGCCTGTGCCTCTGGCCGCTGCGCATCGGCATATCCGGCATCGGTTTGTCGTGGCTGCTTGCCGGGTCGCTCGGCGCGCTGTTGTCCTTCTGGATGCTAGGCAAGTCGGATATTGCGGGCTGCGTGGACTTTCGACCGATTCTCAAGACCGGCATATCGCGCCACTGGCTGGTAAGGCTGATGAAGATCGGCATCCCCGCCTGCGTGGAGGACCTCGCGTGGGTGGGCGGCAACTTTGTCTTGTTCTTGATCTTCGCCCTGACGCCGGATCCCACGTCCTGTCAGGCTTCCTGGGCGGTCGGCCTGCGCCTGGAGGAGATGGTGGCGGGCATGCCCATCTACGCCTTCGCCCTGGCTGTAGCTACGATCGTGGGACAGAACCTGGGTGCCGAGCAACCCGAGCGAGCCGAGCGGGCCGGCTGGCAGGTGGCCGGCATCGGCGCCGGTCTCAATTTTGCCGTGGGTCTGACGCTTTTCCTCTTCGCCCAGCCGATTGCCCGTGCCATGAGCACTGCCCCCTCCGTCATCGAGCACTCGACCAGCTACCTGCAAATAATCGGGCTATCGGAGCCGTTTGTGGCAATCTGGCTCATCCTTTTCGGGGCCATGCGGGGGGCAGGCTACACGCGCTGGCCGATGGTGGCAGCCGTCCTCGGACTGCTGGCCATAAGGCTGCCGCTGGCCTGGTACCTGACAATCGCCTTGAGGCTCGGCCCGAGCGGCACGTGGGCAGCTGTGGCAGCCACATCCGTGCTGGTGGGACTGGTGGCGGCCGGGCAGTTCAAAGCCGGCGCCTGGAAGCACCAGAAAGTCTGAGAGGCGAGCAGAAGCCTGGCGCGCCCCCTCAACTGCAGTCCCGGGCAGACTTTGCCGGGAATTGAACTTTTTTGCCCGCAGCAACGTACATACGTATGTACGGTCCAGGTTGTCGGTCCCGGATTGCCCGGCTGCCCCGAGGCACCCTGGTCCAGCAGGAAAAGACAGCCAACGACGCCAGGCGCTCGCTGCTGTCTGAGGCTGCCTGCCCAACGGCAGGGACACGCTGGCGAGGAGGTGGCGGCGGTGGCGACAAGAGGGACTGGGGCTCGTTACGGGTGGTCCCACCGGCGCCTTTCAAGCACCCCGGGTGGCGGTTCGATTCCGCCGGGCTCCATCCCTCACAGCCACCACTTGTCAACATCCTATCACGGAGGTCACGTCATGCCAGCAAGACTAACAACCATCGCCAAACGACTGCGCTACAAGATTCCACGTATCAAGCTCTGCCTCGTGCACGAGGGTTTAAAGGCCGACGAACTGGTGGCCATCAATGCGCCCGAAGACGCAGAGAGCTTTCTTGAACCTCTCCGCCACGCTCCTGAAGAGCACTTCGTTTCGCTCCATCTCAATTCGCGCAACGAGGTCATAGGACTGCACGAGATCTCGCACGGCACTCTGGCCTCCAGCCTTGTGCACCCGCGAGAGGTGTTCAAGGCAGCACTCGTAAACAACAGCTTTGCCATTGTGGTCTGCCACAACCATCCCTCCGGCTCGGCCGTCTCTCCCAGTCTGGACGACCTCAACACAACGCGTCAGCTTCTGGCAGCCGGGAGAATTCTCGGCGTCAGCGTGCTCGATCACCTGATTCTGACGCCCAATCAGTGCATCTACAGCATCAGGGAAAACTACCCGGAGCTATGGAAAAACTGAGATTGGGCGGCACGCTACCAAGCCGGCGTGGGCAGGCGAGCGCCCCGGCGCTGGCGATGCGTGGTGAGCACTGGCCGCTCCATGAGCGCCATCCTGGCGACTTTTGACCCCGCCGCCCGGTTGCGGCGGCAATGCCGAATGTAACCTCCGGCATGTGCAGGCGCTAATCTGAGTGCGGCAGCGGCAACCGTGTGTTATTTTGAAGCAGCCGGCTTTATCTCAGGCATGCCCGCAGGTAACAACATCCATCATGGCCGCCATCGCGCGAAGACATTCAACCTGCGTAAAGGTCGGTGACAAGCTCATCGGCGGTGACGCGCCCGTGCTGGTGCAATCGATGAC
>DATNRD010000217.1:0-2952 GCA_036703665.1 Candidatus Obscuribacterales bacterium | reverse complement strand
CCGCCGGTGGTGCGCTGGTGCTCAATGCCATCACCTTCGGGGTGGTCGGGATACTGATCAACGCGCTGGCCTTCCTGGTCACCGGCAGGCTCATGCCGGAGACCCTGAGGGTCGAGGGCTACGGCTCGGCGATCTGGGCTTCCGTCGTCATGACGGCGGCCTCGTTCGTCATCCACATGTTCGTCTAAGACCACGGGCCGGTGATAAGCTCCGGAGGCGCGCCAGCGCGCCTCCGGAGCATGCCCCTGGGGCGGGCGCCTGGAAATGCCTCAGGATGCCCGACGGAGCACGGCTCGTCAGCCGCCGCTCCGCCAGGCAGGCTGCCGAGATTGACCAGCATACGTGCGCGGGTTGGATGGTCGATTCAGCCCCCACGTTTTTCTCGCGGACCTCCTTGCGCCTGGCTGCCGGTGCCCTATTGCTTGGGCTCGGCTCTACGATAAAAGACAGTATGGCTCCGATTCGCGCGTAGAGCGGCGTCCGGCGGACGTGTCATTGCCCTTCCGGCTGCTCCGGGGCCGTGTGGGCCCTTACGCGCGGCCCCAGAGCATCTGGACCGGAAACAGGACACCGCCATCATGCGCGACCGGACTTCTTGCAACTTTGCTGCCCGGGCGTGGAATAAACACTGAGTGCCCGGAGAATGGCCACCGGCTTGGCCGGGACCTGCATCTTTGCACCGTGCTGAGGCTTATGACCGAGCGACAGGCCTGCATCGAGGTCAAAGGACTTTCAAAAACCTACAAGCGTGGGCGCATCAAGGCTCTCGATGGTGTCGATCTGACCGTCTTGTCAGGCGAGGTATTCGGCCTTATAGGCCCGAACGGAGCCGGCAAGACGACGCTCCTGGGATGCCTTCTTGGTCTTCTGCGCCCCGATGCGGGCAGTGTAAGCGTTTGCGGCAAACCGCCTGATTTTCTTTCCGTGCGCGGAATTACCGGATACATGCCGGAGCGGCCGGACTTCGAGAGCTGGATGACGGCAATGCAGTTTCTCCGCTACCATCACATGCTTGCCCATATGGACGAGCATGCGCGTGAGCGGGACATACAAGAGACGCTTGCGCTTGTCGAGCTGGATGCGGCGGCCTGGCATCGCCGCCTGGGCACGTACTCGCGCGGCATGCTGCAGCGGCTCAACCTGGCCCAGGCCCTTGTGGCCAGGCCGACGATTTTGCTCCTGGACGAGCCGACCCTCGGACTGGACCCGCCCGGGATCGCCCTGGTGCGGCGGATCGTCGTGAGGCTCAGGGAAGAGAAGTGTACCGCCATCGTCAACTCTCACCAGCTCGACGAGATCGAGCGGGTGTGCGACCGGGTGGCGTTCATTCGCGGGGGCAAGATCAGGTCGATCGAAAACCTCAAGCTCGGCCAGTCCGGCGAGTATGCACTTCTGGTACGCTGGCTGCCGGGCAACGAAAGTAACGGCGTGACCGAGGTCGTAAGCTCGGCGGCCGCCAGAGCGGGCTGCCGGGTAAAGGAGTCCGGCAGGCAGTGGTGCCGCTTCCTGGTCTCCGACGGACAAGTAGCAGCAGCAGTCATCCGCGAGTTGATCGAGGCCGGGCTTCCTTTGCATGAGGCGGTTTCTGAGCGGACCCGCCTGGAGCAGCTTTTCGAGCAGTCGGACGGAGGTCTGGCCGATGAGTAGAGCGATTTTCCTTTTCACGCTCATGTCTACCCTTCTGGATCGCATCAAACTGGTCTACGTGGCTCTCCTTGGTTTCGTGGTGCCGATTGGGCTGAAATTCGCCAGCCTGGTGCACGGTGTGGCCGAGTCGCAGACTTTCGAGATGCTAACCGGCGCAGTCGGTGTTGCATTTATTCAGATCGGACTCTGCCTGGGCCTGGCTGGCAACACGTCGACCCAGAGCGGTCGTGGGGAGAACCTGCCGCTCATCTTCACGCGACCGATAACGAGGGCGAGCTACGTGCTGACGAAGTGGGCGGCCATAACTCTAATTGGGGGCGTGCTGGCCTCCATGCAAAACCTGGCTGTGGCTGCCCTCGGTGTCGCCTTCGGTGATCTATGGTCACCATATTTGGTGCTCGAGCAGATGCTCGAGCGATTTCTGGATGCCGGGATCATTGCTGCTGCCCTCCTGTTTGCCATGCTTGCCAAGCATTGGGTCGTGCAGGTGGGCGCCATAGCCGTATTCTACATCTGGCTGCTCGGGCAGACCCTGCCGCCGGTCAGCGTGGCCGGCCCCATGCCCTCCGGGGCCGACGCCGCGGCCCTGGAAGGAACGCGCCTCCTGCTGGAGGCGTCCGCCTTCGTGGGTGAGACGATACTGCCTACGGTGCACATCTATGACTCGCTCAACGCGCCGGTGTTTCCCTGGTCTCAAGTCCTGGCTTATTTCTCCACACTGTCCCTTTATCTGGTGGCTGCCATAGCTGTCACCAACCGGCGGGAATTTTTCTATGGCTCCAACTAGAGATGGCTCGACGATGGTTACGCCGCGGGCGTTAGTGGCCCTTGCGACAGTGCTTCTTCTGGCACGTATTGCCGTGTCGGCTTACGAACAGACTCATAAGGTCCAAGCAAAATCGCTTATCCACTGGGCCGCGGTTACGGAAGCCCACCCTCTGCCGGAGTGCAAGAAGCCCAGGCTGCTCAAGTTTTATGCCGAGTGGAGCGAGCCCTGCCGGCGCCTGGAGTCGACCGTGCTGGTAAACAGAAGCGTAGGGGAGCTGATTGCCTCGCATTTCGAGCCCTTTGCGGTCAGGGACATGGTCAAGGAGGAAGGCGCTAACACCGAGTACGTAACGCAGCTGCAGAAGAAGTACCGCGTTTTTGCCTTTCCCACCCTGGTCGTGGTTGCCCCCAATGGCGAGGCGGTTGCCACGCTGGTCGGCTGCTCATCGGCGCTGGCCACGCACCGGTTTTTGGCCAGGGCCGCCTCCGGTCGTACGGCCCAGCCGGGGCTGGACTAAGCCGCGCAACCTAGCGGAA
>DATNRD010000216.1:0-2855 GCA_036703665.1 Candidatus Obscuribacterales bacterium | reverse complement strand
CCGCCGGTCTTTCCTCCTTGCTCAACTGGCTCAGGCTGCGCAAAACCGAGGTCAGCACGCCTTTGCCGCCCAGGTAATTCAGGCGAATCTCCTCGAGCGACTGCTGCGTGCCGGCCGCTTCCAGCGCGCTCAGCGCCTCGCGCTCGACCTGCTCCAGCTTTTCCTTGAGCTCTTGAACGCTCATCGAAGTGCCGACCTCGCCCATTCGGACATCATCTAAAGGTACCAGATGCGTGGCGTTTTCCACCGGGCAGGACACCAATACTGTTAACGTAAGCCTGGGAGCGGGGGCAGCCTGCCCGCTCCCAGGGTTCACAACCTTTCCCGTCGTAAAGTTATACGGTACTGGCCGGGCCGGGGAGTCGTTGCGATTGGAAATTTAGGACGGAGGTTGTAACCGGTGTCTTAGAATTGCGAAGGCACCACCCTCAGTCAGGCATCACCTTGGCCAGACACCGACACAAACGCCGACCAGTCCCGACCATACCGACCACGCGTGTCTCCGTGATTGTCATCACCGACGAGGCAAAAATCCTGCTTGTCCGTCACCGTAAGGGCAACCGGCTGTACTGGGTGCTGCCGGGAGGGCGCCTGGAGTACGGCGAGACCTTTCATGAGTGCGCCATAAGGGAGCTCAAAGAGGAAACCGGCCTGGATATCGAGATTGAGAAATTTTGCTTTCTTTCAGAAGCCATAGCACCGGACCGTTCCAGGCATATCGTCAATATCTATCTCAAGGCAAGGGTCGTGGGCGGCACGATCCGCCTCGGCAACGAGCCGGTGCTGGCCGGAGTGGACTTTATACCGCTGGCCGATCTCGAACGCGTCACGCTCTTTCCACCCATCGGGCGGATCATCCTCGAGGCTTACCCGAACGGCTTTTCCGGGGGCGTGCGTTATCTCGGCAACCTCTGGGTTTAGAAGGCGATCGTGTAGACTATTGGATCGCAAAAAAACATCCTGCCAACAAAGGGAGACAGCAAGACATGGCCCAGCAGAAGGGATTCAAGCGCGCCCTCAAGGTCGCCAAAAGAAAGCGCAAGCTCGCAGTTCGCTGCAAGGAAGCCAACCTGAGGAAGCTTTCGCGCAAGGCCGCCGAACACGAGCACGAGCACGAGCACGCCGCCAGATAAGAAAATAGGCTACACCTTCAGAGCAGCTCGTCTCCGAAGATAAAGCTTGTGCGTCCGATTACCACCTCGCAACCAGGCTGGGCACCTTGCCCGAGCAGGGCCTCAACCACGCCCATGGAGCGAAGCACCTGATAGAGGTGGTGGAGCGACTCGGGGTTGCGCAAGTCGGTTACCGACACCAGGCGCTCGATGCGATCGCCTGCCACGGTAAAAACATTCTTGCGCCGCATGACCACAAACCCTTCGTCCCTGTGCTCGACGGCGCCCGAGTCCGGCTCGACTATGGGAAGGGCAGGGCGATCGCGCAACTGGCTCAGTTTGCCCAGCAATGCCTTCTCCAGTGCGGGCAGCCCCTGTCGCGTAGCTGCCGAAACGGCCAGGACATCGGTGGCGGCGGCAGGACGCCGGCCAGGCCGCTTAAGCAGCCGCCGCACCTCATCCAGCGCCTTATCCCTGGCCTCGTCGGTGACCAGGTCGGACTTGTTGAGGACGACTATCTGTGGAAGCCGGTCCAGCCGTTCGTCATATAGATGCAGCTCCTGGTTGACCGTGGTGATGGCGTCGACGAAATCGGCGCTGATGTCGGCCAGATGAATGAGCAGGCGCGTCCTTTCTATATGCCTGAGAAACTTGTCCCCCAGTCCGGCGCCCTGGGAGGCCCCGCGAATGAGCCCCGGTATGTCGGCAAGCACGTAGCCGCCGCCGTCCGGGGTTTTAACGACGCCCAGGTTGGGCTCCAGCGTCGTAAACGGATAGTCAGCAATCTTGGGATGAGCCCTGGTCATGGCCGCCAGCAAGGTAGACTTCCCGGCGTTGGGCATGCCGACGATGCCGACGTCGGCGATTAGCTTCAGCTCCAGCTCCAGCTCTCTTTCGATGCCTGGTTCTCCGGGCTCGCAATAAGCCGGAGCACGGCGCGTGGGGGTTGCCAGCTGCGCATTGCCCCTGCCGCCGCGCCCTCCTTCGGCCAGCAGGGCGCGCTGCCCGGGCTCGACCAGGTCAGCAATGACGCGATTGCTGGTTATGTCACGGACCACGGTTCCCGGCGGTACCCTGATGACCAGATCCTGGCCATGTGCCCCGTGCATGCCCTTTGGCCCGCCCCGCTCGCCGTTTTGCGCTTGAAATTGCGAGCGGTAACGGAAATCGATTAGCGTTGCCATGTCCGGGTCGGCTTCCAGGTAAACGTGCCCGCCGCGCCCGCCGTTGCCGCCGGCCGGTCCTCCCAGGGGCTCGTACTTTTCACGTCGCCAGGCAACGATGCCGTTTCCGCCGTCACCGGAGCGAACTCTTATGCGTACCTGGTCGATGAAATTGCTCATGCCTTGAGGGTTGTGTTGTGCCGGGAAAATGACCGATAAGGCAAAAACTTGCCGCTTCCGATCAACCGGTCTTGTGGACCGCTTGCCGGCCCCCGCCGTGCGGCAGGCACTGCCCAGTCGGCAGCAAGGACAGACCTCTTGTCCTGGGTGGGAAGGCTGTTCTGCCACTGTGGAGCCGACCGGCCCGGCGCAAGAAAGCCTTCGGAAACCTTCTCCTGCCTGCCGGAAGCACAGGGCCGAGCAGACCGCTGGCAGCAGCTTTAAATAGTATTTTTGATCTTTACTTTTCCTAATCTTTTATATACTTGTTTTAGGCTTTAAAAAGCTCACGTGGTTGTTGGCGGTTGATTGAAGTTGGAGGATCATCCCTTGGAAGAACGGATAAAGATTCACGAGAAGT
>DATNRD010000215.1:0-5404 GCA_036703665.1 Candidatus Obscuribacterales bacterium | reverse complement strand
ATACAACCGGCGCGGTCCGTCGGACGTGGCGTAATTGACGGTCAGGTTCTCTTTCCGAATCTGCTGGGCGACCCCGCCTTTCTCGACGATGTTGCCGTCGGGGGAATCGAAACCACCCGCGAACCCCTGTGGGTTATTGATCCAGAATCCTCCCGCAGTCGTTCCGTTTGCTCCGGTTGGGTTGATACTGTCGGGCAGGACTGAATCATTCCTGTATGTCCAGAAACTTCTCGCCTGAATTGAAAGGAATCCAGTGAGCTTTTCGGTGGGATCAGCGGTGCCCGCGATGGCTGGGTTACCGTCGGCATCGGCCAGGAACAAATGCAGATTGTTGGGGTCCGTTTCGTCGAGCCCGAACTTGTATTGCTTCAGGTTTCCCATCCAGCGCGGCTTGCCGTCTGCATCTGGACGGAACTGACCAATGAAGACCTGGTTGAGGAAGGTGCCCTGCGTGTTCACACTGATCGGCAAGCTCGCCGAGGCGAATGCGCTGTTGACCGCCTGGATCTTGTTGAGGATGAGAGCGATCGCATCAACCAGCTCCTGGAAACCGGTCGTCGCAAAATACTCGCCGCCGCCTTCCTTCGCCATGCTGGTCAAGAGGGCCGGATAGTCGGGCTTGCACGTCGAGGGTTGCACCACACCAATGGTGTAGGTCGTAATGCCCTGCTGGTCTTCAATCGTGCTGTAGAGATCTGTCTGCTTCATGAACCGCGCCCACTCATCCCCGTACAAGCCGCTGGACGACGTATGATTGCCCATGCTGTAAAAAGGGTTCGACGTATTGCAGAGCGCGTTTTGCGGGTACGTGACGGTAATGGGTTGCTGCTGCGCGGCCGTTGCGCCCGCGGCAACAAGGGCGCCTACCGGATCGGCGCTGCCCCCATCCCCCGGCGTGCCGGGCTGTCCGACGGCGGTTCCGACAAAGATGACGTAGTTCTGCTGGCAACCGGCGGGGGGCTTGATGCCGGCGTAGTTTATGCCAGACAAGCCTGTGCTGCCTGCATAGTATGCCCATGCTTCCTGCATGGTCTGTGCAGTGCGTTTGGTATTGGCCTTGATGTTGAAAGAGTTCGCATCTGAACTGCCGCTGTCCTTCCACTTCTTTATGAAGTCGATCATCGAGGCCTTGCCGGCCTGATCCATCACCCTCAGAGGCTTGACCAGGCATCCACCCTGACCATTGCCGCAGTCAAGAATAGGTGGTGATGACGTGCCATCAGGTGCGGGACTGCCGGTCATCTGATTTTCGTTGAAGACCATCAGTCCGATGTTGACGCTACCTTCCGGTAGCGCCGCAATGGCGTTGACCAGCGCGCATTGTTGTATCCCGGCAGACGTGCCGCTCAGGCTCGGAGTACCGCCGCCCGCAGCGGCGGAGTAGTTGCAGGTGAAACTGCTGACCGACTCCGAAAAACTGGCGGCGTTGTCCAATACGAACAAAACATTTGGCTTCGATGCATCCGTTCCAGTGCCGGCAAAGATATCGATGTCTTCCGACCCGGCAGGCCGACTAAGGAGAGTCAGTGATGCAACGACGCATAGCGCCGTAAGTTTTGCGTTCATTTTGTTGCTCCTGTAACTCCTCATGCCAGTCGCGGCGTTCATCTCTTTCTCTTTTCGCCTCAACATGTCGTTCCGATCGGTACCCGTACGGCTGCTCCCTGGTGCACTGTTACGCTCACACCGGACGTGGCCGCCTCGGTAACGGTCGCTGAAATATCCCACTGCGAATTCGAGCAAAGCGAGTTGCCCGCTCCGCCAAGACCCGCTATGCCTGGTGCCGTTACGGCACCACTGCCAAGGCAGGGAGCATCGTTAGGATTCGTGATATCGAGTTCGATGGTTTTGATCGGCACGATGCTGATGCACTCCGGTTTCGCAATGGAAACGGTGTAGGTCTTGTTATTGCCGGTATTTACGACAACCGTAACCGGCTGCGGATTTGTACTGAAATTCGGCGTGCTTATCACCTCTTCGATTGCCTGCTGCGCGGCCGCCTGCGCCTCTGTAACAGTCTGCATGTTGCCTGCAATTCGCGAGTTGATATTTGTCGTGTTGATCACCGTCAGCACAAAAAGCGTCAGCATCACCAGCAATACCAGCGAAATGAGAAGCGTGGAACCGGATTGGCTGCTTTTCGGTGGTTTCATGGCGTTTCCCTCCGGCTGGCGACGTTGATCACGCGCGCGACAGCGCTGTGGACATGGCGCCTGTATTGATCATTGAAGGGACCGACCGTGCCCGCTATGCCAAGATCATAGGTTTTGGTATCCGTCCAACCGCCGCCACCCTCATTCTTGAGCAGGATGTTCCGAGCAAGAACGTGAATCCTGACTGCGACTATGTTGGCCCAGTTCTGGATGTTTGGCTCCCACACGTAAGGGGCGCCGGCGCAGGCAGGCGCAGCGGCGGCTCCCGGATCTGTGACATAACAATCCGGCGACCCGTCGTTGTTCGTGTCGATGCCGTAATCGAGCTGCAGATTTTGAATGCCCTCTACCAGAGGGGTGACGGTCATGGCGCCATTCACGAAGTCCACCATCTTCAGGGTTGGAATCGGCGGATCTTCGCTTCCGTCGCAGACGTTGCACGAGCTTACGTAGTAGAGACGCACGACATACTTACGAAGCGGGGCCAGTGCGGCAGCGCAGTCTTTCTGCTGCAAGGTAAAATCACCTGCGGTCTTGCTCACCACGAATGCCGGATTGAGCGGCGCACAGGCGTTGACCTGCAGATAGGTCTCACCCGCGACATACTGGGGAGATCCAGGGGCTATCGATGTTGTACTGACACGGCGCACGACCAGGATGTCCGTCCCTGCCACTCGATTCGTGACACAGGCCGGACTTGCCGTCGCACCATCGTAGCCATAAACGAAGACGGGGACTTGTTCTACGTTAAAGGTATTAACGAAGCCAAGGTCAGCCATCGTGGCCCACGCCGCGGTAGTGCACGGAGCAGGTGCCGTATAGGTTGCAGTTCTCGGCGTGTACGTTCCGAGGAAGCCGGCGTGCTGCACGTCGGTGGTCAAAAGCTGCAATGCATAGCGCCCGTTCTCGATCTGGCGACTTGTTCTGTCCAGTTCCGTCCTGGTGCGGCTCATCGAAACCAGCATGAATACGAGCCCAATCACGAGAAAGAGACCGATGACGAGCGCCACCATCAGCTCTATCAGGGTGAGGCCGTCCTGCCGAGAAGGCGGCTGCATGGATCGTTTCATGAATGTCATACGCCAAGCCTTGCAATCCGAAGGGTTGCGGTCGCGACCCGGCGCAGCGAGTTATCGCCAAAATCATTCAGACCGCAGGGGTTGGGGGACTCCGCCGTGGCAACGAAGCCTTGCCACACAACTGTGACGGTATAGACGCCAGTGCCGGCGGCGCCAGGAATCTCGGTGGTGTTGTCATAGGTGATGCAGCCTTGCGCACCAATCATCGCACCGACATCGGTGCCCGACAGCTTTTCTGCGGTACCCAGCAGCAGGTTGTTCCATGCGGCCAAGTCAGCGTCGGCACGCGCTCTTTCTTCCGCGGTGCCCGTGCCGCAGGCGGGCGGGGCACCAGCTCCGGTACCAAGCGTGATTCCGGTCGTGCCATTGGAATAGCACGTTGCGGCCTTGCGGTTCGCGTTGATCCTGTCCACCATGTCCTGCACGAGGGCGACAGCCTGCACGCGCTGGTAGGCCTCCATTTCAACCTGCTGCGATCGGACGACCAGGCCGGCGAGGCCAAGCAGACCCAGCAGTATGATGACGATGCTGATCAGCACTTCCAGCAAACTGAACCCGGCTTCGCCGCGCCGGAGTACAGGCAGGCTTCGAGATGACTGTGGGACGAAAGATGGCATAGCGTCGCTCCCGGAGATATCAGCTGCAGGCCACTTCTTTGCTACGAGCGGTGCCGCTTAAATCGATCGTTACCTGACGGCACTTCACGCCCGATATGGAACTGGGCAATTCGACACTGAATACCGTGGTGGCTAATGGCCTGCCATCGTTCGAATATGAGAGCGTCTGGAGATCAGCCGAATTCGTGAGCGTCAGCCCTGTGAACGCGTCCTGGCTGCGCAGCGCCGTTCCGCTGCAATCATTGGGCCCAATCCGTATCGTCCAGCCAGTGGCCCAGTTTGTTCCACCGGCACAGAGGTGAACATTGGCATTCCGTTTGAGTGCTTCGCTCCGAGCAAAAGCGAGCGCCGCTATCAAATCGAACGAGGCGTTCTTGATCCGCTGAGAGGCGATATATTCGCGGAAAGACGGACCCGCCATGGCCGCGAGAACCGCCACGATTACAATGACTATAACGAGCTCAATGACCGAAAAACCGCGTGAAGTTCGTGAGCCCTTTGTCAGCGGAGTACTCATCGGCGCAACTCGCTATTGTTTCCAGCAGGTCGCAACGGTGCCCGTGCCGCTCTCTGTTTTAACCATGGCTCCGTTTAGGGTGAGCGTGCCGCACTCCGTATCCTTGGCCAGCTGCTTGCCGATGGGCGTTGCAGTTACAAGGAAGCTCGGAGGAGGGCCGGCGACCTGGCTCGTCGTGATTGTGTAATTGGGCGATACATTGGACGGAACACTGAGACCGAGCGTCGCCATATCGGCTGCGTAGGTTCGAGCGTCCAACATGTACCGTTCCTGCCTCGATGCCACTTCCAGCATGAAGCTTTGCGCTGCCGAGCGATTCGCTCTGATGATATAGGACTCATACGATGGATAGGCGACGGCGATGAGTATCCCAATCACCGCGACCGCGACCATGAGTTCGATGAGCGTGAATCCCCTTGGTGTTTTCATCTTCCACTCCCTCGGATGCGAAATATACTGCCCACAATGCAAAACGCCAGTCATGCCCGACGAAAGGTCAAATCGCCGGAATCAGCGGCGCAGCGAGCTATGATGGCGGCATTGTGAATTTTTTCACATGCATCCAAATGACATGACATTCTTGGCTTTTTGGCCGGGACGCCATCGTTGCAAAAAGTTACCGAACTCGCGACCTTACCTGTCCGCGTCCCCTCAGTACCGGTCTGATCTTTTTTACTCGATGCCGCAGGCGAATTAGACACAGTCCAGACGTTGAATTAAAATCAAAAACGACATGCGGACAAGCCATTACACACGCGACAACATCGGGGCGGTGCTGCGCCGCCACGGCATCAATCCGACCCATCAGCGCATTGAAATCGCCTACGCTCTTTTTTCGCGCGGCGAGCATCTTTCGGCGGATCAGGTGCTCGCGATTGTCAACGACCGGCACTCCGAGACTTCGAAGGCGACCGTCTACAACACGCTCAACCTTTTTCTCAGGAAAGGGCTGATCCGCGAAGTGATCGTCGATCCGAGCAAGGTGTTCTACGACCCCAACACCAGCCCGCACCATCATTTTTATAACGTCGATACCGG
>DATNRD010000214.1:0-2604 GCA_036703665.1 Candidatus Obscuribacterales bacterium | reverse complement strand
TGGTCTGCGTTGAGGTGCAGCGGGGAGGCCCGTCCACCGGCCTGCCGACAAAAACGGAACAGGCAGACCTGTTTCAAGTGATCGGCGCCTCGCAGGGTGAGTACCCGCGCATGATTGTCGCTCCCAAGGACACGGTCGACGCCTATTACACTGCCATCGAGGCATTCAACTGTGCAGAACGCTGGCAGCTGCCGGTCATCATCATGTCTGACCTGCTCTTGTCCGAGCACCCGGAGACCATCGATGCCGATGCCCTTGTGCCAGAGCCGAAGATCGACCGGGGCGAACTGGTCAAACAGTGGGATCCAGCCAAGCAGGGCAAGTACAAGCGCTTTGCCTTCACCAAATCCGGTGTCTCGCCGCGAGCCCTGCCGGGAACCGCCGACACGCTCTATGTCTCGCCCAGTGACGATCATGACGAGGAGTCGATCCTCATATCCGATATGTTCACCTCGCCGCCTGTGCGCCGGAAGATTCATGAAAAGCGCATGAAGAAGGTCGAAGGTCTTTTGGCCGAGCTGCCGGCGCCCAAGCTCGAGGGCCCGGCCGACGCTGATGTGACGCTGGTCGGTTGGGGATCGACCTGGGGCGTAATCAAAGAAGCGATCGAGCTGCTCGCCGCTGAAGGCATCAAGGCCAACCAGCTGCACCTCAAATACATTGCTCCGTTCCATGCCAGGGAAGTAACCGAGATCCTCACCAGAGCCAGGAAGAAAATATCGGTGGAGGCTAACTACACCAGCATGTTTGCCCGGTACCTGCGTGGAGAAACCGGCATCGCCATGGACGGTCATGTCAACAAGTACGATGGCGAGCCGCTGGAGCCGCGCGAGGTTGCTGACAGGGTAAAGGATATTCTGGCGGGCAAGCCTGTCGATCTCAGCGTCACGGAAGCGGAAGCGCGCGAGATTGCCTATCACTATTTGCGCACCCATGCCGGCGAGCGGTTCAGGCCGGGCAAGCTGACGCGCGCCAGGGCCAACGGCTACGACGAGGACACCTGGAATGTGGAAATCGTCGAACGCGTCACCGGCAAGAAGGAAGCCGACATGGCTATCGGCGTCGACACGGGCGCGACGTACTTCTACAAGCCGGTCGGCAAGGCGGAAGAGAAGGCCGCCGCCCGATCGAGCTCATGATTTCAAGCAGGGGCGTGAGTTCTGAGCCCCGGAGAAAGAGGGATTGAGAATGGCAACAGTAGTTGAATTACCCGTGGATCTCTTCAAGGGGCCGGTCGACCCGGATTGGTGTCCGGGATGCGGCGATTTCGGCGTACTGCGCGCCGTTCAGCAGGGGGCAGCCTCTCAGGGCGTCAAGCCCGAGAACCTGCTGGTCGTCTCCGGCATCGGCTGCTCGTCGAACCTGCCTGGATTCATCCACGCATACGGCATCCACAGCCTGCACGGGCGTGCCGTGCCGGTGGCCACCGGGGCGCATCTGGCCAACACCGACCTCAAGGTCGTCATCGCCGGCGGTGACGGAGACGGCTACGGGATCGGCATCGGACATCTCATTCATGCCATGCGCCGCAACCTGGACGTGACCTACGTCGTGATGAACAACCAGATTTACGGGCTGACCACCGGCCAGGCATCGCCTACCACGACCAAGGGACACGTCACCAAGTCCACGCCGCTAGGCAACCCCGAGCGCGCTTTGAACCCGATAGCCATGGCAATCACGGTGGGAGCAACCTATGTGGCACGCGGGTTCTCCGGAGAGGCCAAACATCTGGCCGATCTCATCGCTGGAGCAATTGCTCACCGCGGTTTTGCGCTGGTAGATGTATTCAGTCCGTGTGTCACCTACAACAAGGTGAACACCTACGCCTGGTTCAAGGAGCGTGTCTACAAGCTGGAGGACGAAGGCTGGGATCCTTCCGACATGGGCAAATCCATTGCCAAGGCCTTCGAGTGGGGCGACAAGATCCCGCTGGGCGTCGTCTACAAATCCGACCAGCCCATATATGAGGACAGCGAGCCGGTCTTGAAGAAAGGCGCCCTGACCAAGCAACCCATGGGCGTCGACAAGAAGCTCTTCACCGAGCTCATCGAAGAGATGGTGTAAGCCTGCGTCCCGGTGCCGCGCTGCCTGGGTCGGTCAGCTGACGGCGCCGTGCCTGGGCGAGCGCCCGTTACTCGAACAGTGCGGGGTGCAGATGGCGGCTGGCGGGGGCGGCCAC
Source organism: Candidatus Obscuribacterales bacterium (assembly GCA_036703665.1). Lineage (GTDB taxonomy): Bacteria > Cyanobacteriota > Vampirovibrionia > Obscuribacterales > Obscuribacteraceae > DATNRD01. The sequence goes on along the minus strand of DATNRD010000214.1, from coordinate 422 downwards.
TGTCGTGCCCAGAGCAATCGAGCTGGCTTGTGAGACCACCAGCGTGAAGTCAGCTGCCGGCCGCGACTCCAGGGCGACGACGACGGGCCAGTTGGCAAGGGCCGGAACGGCGGTCTTGAGCGAGTTGGTCTTCAGGTCGTCGGCGCGGAAACTGTTTTGAATGACCTGCTCATGCTGGCATTCAGACAGCGGCGCCTGCCACCGATAGGCAACCTTGAAGCCAGCCGCCTCGAGGCTCGCCTGCAGTCGCCGGGCAATCTCCTCGGACCCGCGCGGATACTTCACGGCCACAGACAAAGGCCTGGTCTGGTCCGGCTGATATTGCTCCTCAGCTGGCACAGGCTGGCTGCCGCCGGGTTCAAAGCCGGTCTCAAGGAACTGATCTACCGCAACATCGGCTGTCTCAGGGTTTTCCGTCTGGA
>DATNRD010000213.1:0-4262 GCA_036703665.1 Candidatus Obscuribacterales bacterium | reverse complement strand
CAGGCAGAAAGCACCTGGGCGCGGATCATCCGGAAGTGGCAACGGTCATGAGTTATCTGGGGACCTGTTACTTCAATTTAGGCAACTTCGAGGATGCCGAGCCGCTCTATAAGGAAGCACTGGAGATAAGGCGAAAGCTGCTCCAGCCGGACGATCCCGATCTTGCCACCAGCATACTCAACCTGGCCCACTGCCGCTATGGTCAGGCAGACCTTAAGCAGGCGGAGGATCTCTACCTGGAAGCGCTAGAGATGCGCAGGGCCACTTACGGGCCGGAGCACCCGGAAGTGGTGAGCGTGCTTGTCGACCTGGCCAACCTATACATGATCCAGGAGAAGTACCGGGAGGCCGAGGTACTGCTCGAGGAGGCGCTGGCAATTCGCCAGCAGGTGCTGGAGCCGGATCATCCCTGGGTGATCGAGACAGCCACCAATCTGGCGCACTGCTACTCGAGCCAGGGCAAGCACGCCGAAGCGACACCGCTTTACGAAACGGTGCTGGAGATAATCGAGCACAAGTTCGGAGGCGACCATCCCGATGTGGCAGAGGCACTCAACAACCTGGGCAACTGCCATTTCCTTCAGGGCAATTTCGCAGAGGCCAGACCGCTCTACGAAAGAGCGCTGAAAATCAGCAAGGAGGCTCTCGATGCCGAGCATCCCGACACGATCACAATATTGATGAATCTAGCCCAGTGCTACTACGAGGAGCAAGACTACAACAACGCCATTCCGCTGTACCAGGAAGTGGCGGAGACGCTGGAGTCGAGTACCGCTGCCGATGAATCGGAAACAGCAGGAGCAATCACGTACCTGGCCAACTGCTATCTCAGGCAGGGCAAATACAGCCTGGCCGAGCCGCTTTACGAGAGGGTCCTGTCCATAAGGCGCCGCTTGTCCCGCCCGGACGATCCGGATCTGGCTCTCAGCCTGCTCAACCTCGCCTTCTGTTACAACAGCAAGGGACGTTATGTCGATGCCGAGCCGCTTTACGAGGAGTCTCTGGCGATCGGGCAGAAGACCATGGGGCCGGACCACCCCGAGGTGGTGGCAACGCTTGTTGACCTGGCCGACTGCTATTTCAACCAGGACAAGTACGTAGAGGCAGCCGCCCTCTACATGCGCGCGCTGGATATCGAAGAAAAGTCACTGGGAGCCGAGTATCCGTATGTGCTGTCCAGCCTGGACAACTATGCCGCCTCACTCAAGCACCTGAAGCTGGACCGGGAGCTCAAGGCGCTGGAAGACAGGGCGCCTGTCCTGCGCTCCAAATACGCCGGCGAGTAGCGCCAGCGGCTAGCTCAAACGGTCGTCCTCCGCGCTGCGCCCGGCGCTGCTGCCGTTTCCGCAGCTCTTTGCACTCGACCAAGCCCGCACTGCGTAGCCAACAGTTTGGATAGTGTTGGCGCTCACTGCACAATTTCACGGCTGCAAGCGACAATTTCCGTCCTGGAGGCAGATCATATGAGGCAAGTGCACAAGTGGACCTGCGTGCTGCTGATTGCCGGTTTCCTGGCCCCTATTATGCCGGTTCTGGCCAGACTCGACCACGAAGGGGGACAGCCCTGGCCACAGCCCGGATCTCCTGTTTGGCAGCTAGAACGCAAGCCGGCTGGTGGAACCCCTGGCAGGGGGGACCACTCAGACCAGCAGATCATGGATTTCCTGCCTGCACCCGAAGGAGGGACCGCTCAGGTCGACCTCTCACCGCTTGTTGCCAAAATGGACAGCCCCTACAAGAAGAATAAGCAGGTCCTGAAAGGCGGCGTTGCACACATCGAGCTGGGTGAGGGTGAGCCTTATGCCCCTGAGACAGATGCAACCATCGACATCTGGCGAATCGGCGAGCCGGGTGCTGCCGTCCTACCGGTGGATGATGTTCCGCTGGGACTTCACGATGCCCTCAAGAGACGCGGGCTCCGCGCAAAAGTCAGAGCTGTCTCCGCTGCCGAGTTTCCACAAGAATTCAGGGAAGCCGTGGTCAACGGTCAAGCACCGGATGTGGTGGCCTGCAACAATTATGGACCCCTGGGATCGATCCGGTCGGATCAAGCCCTGGACTCACGCCTTCTGGCTACTCGGGGCATGCTGGCAACGATCGGTTCTTTCACCTTCCTTGTTTCCGGATCGCGCAATCACAAGGCAGCGCGGCGACTGGCCCTTGCCATGACCGCTGCGCCCCGCTTCTGGTGGACTACCGCCAGCGGCAGCGACTGGCCGGGGCAAATGAAATCTCAGACCGACAGGTGGTCTCTGGAACACCTCGCCCGCCAAGCCATGGCAGCCTACTTGACTAACAACCCACAACAGCTCAAAACCCTGGCTCATCCGGAAATGCTCGGACGTGAAACCCGCGTTGGTCCACAAACTTACACTGGTTCCACCGTTGAAATCAGGTTGCATTACTGTCTTGGAAATTCTCGAACGGCCTTCGTGTTTGGCACGGCGGCCTACTGGACGGACAGATTCGTTGGCTGTACCGACGTGCTCTCCATCTGGCTCAAGCATGAAGATCGCTGGAAGCTGCTGACCATTGCCCAGGACCCCATAACCAGGAACCTGGCCGTGCAAGATATCCCCAGGCTGGCAGAGTCCTTGACTGAAGGATCGGACCAGATGCTGGAGCCAGCCACACCGATATCCCCAAGAGACTGGCTTACGCCGCGCCCGGCGGCCGGCGAACGGTTTGGCGATTTCACTTGGAGACCAAGTCGGTCAGCAGGGCTGCAGGCTGAAATTGCCGAGTTCAACTCCGGTAACGACAGCCGGCTGTTCTACCAGCCAAACGGTCGCGTCTCCGCCGGACAGCTGTGGACTAACGGCACTCCATGGACCTGGAGGATCTGGTCGATTGGCAAAAACGGACAGGTAGTCTTCTCACCAGTGCGCCACTTCCGCCACTAGGGCGCTCGGCAGGGGCCATCAGCTGGCCGGGCGACAGAGCCGATAAAAATTGCCCTTTGCAACGCGGGCGGGCCATCACGGCATCGGCAAGGTTGTCGTAAGATCTACCCGGTATTCCAACTCCCTATGCAGGGTTGCATGGCTGTAAGCTCCGTAGCGCAAGAAGTGTCCCCTGCCTGGGGCGACGAACCAGTCGCCTTTACCAGAGACAGGCTCACCTGGCTGGTCTACCTGCTCTACGGTTCCTGGTGCCTGGCATGGGGTTTCTTCGGGCCAATCATGCCCTTCTTGCGCGTAGAGCTCGGGCTCAACTACGCCCAGGCTGCGCTCCATTTCAGCGCTCTTGCCCTCGGCGTTCTCCTGGCAGGGCTCGTAGGACACAGAGTAATTCAGCATCTTGGACTGGCCGGCACGATCAAAGCAGGAGTTTCCGCGATTGCCGCCGGCATTTTCTGTGTCTTGCTGGGGGGAGCCGCGGCCGTCACCGTAGGTGGTGCTTTGCTGGCAAGCACGGGTGGCACCTTCATGGCTCAGGCTATCGTCGCTGCTTTGAACAAGCGCTTCGGTGATCACCGCGGCAAAGCAATTGCCGAACTGAACGTATCGGGCTCCACTTTTGCCGCGATTGCGCCCCTGACGGTTGCCGCCATCCTCAGTCTGGGCATGGGATGGAAGGCCGCGTTTGCGGTGCCCCTGGCGTTGTTGGGCGCGCTGCTGCTTCTGTCTCGAGCGGCTGATGTCGGTTCGTTGAGCTTGCAACCCGTCGATGGCGGACACCTGCCTGCATTGCCCAGGGCGTACTGGTTGTATTTCGTGGTCATATTCCTGAGCGTTGCCGGCGAATGGTCCGTGGGGTTCTGGTGCCCGGAGTTCATAGAGAAGGTCGTTCATACTTCCAGAGTTGATGCGTGCAACGCTCTCAGCGTTTTTATGGCGGCCATGCTTGCAGGCAGGATTGCCGGCACTCGCTTGATTGGAGGCGCTGCTTCGCCGTGGCTTCTATCGTGCTCAGTGCTGTCCGCTGCCTGCGGTTTCCTGGTGTTCTGGTTGAGCAAGAACATGATTGGCTGCCTGGCCGGATTGACGATCCTGGGTCTGGGCAATGCCAATGTCTACCCGCTTGCTCTGTCGGCGGCCATTGGCGTGTCCGGGAAAAACGGCACGAAAGCGGCTGCGCGCATGTCCTTGAGCACGGGCTCGGCAATCTTTCTGGCACCGTTGATTCTGGGAATGATGGCGGATTCGCTGGGGCTCTTCTGGGCCCACGCGCTGGTGGCCTGTCTCTTCGTACTGGCGGCTATTGTCACGCTGGCCGTGCACAGCCGGCACCAAGCGCCTGACGCTGCACTTTAGTGGCGG
>DATNRD010000212.1:0-4053 GCA_036703665.1 Candidatus Obscuribacterales bacterium | reverse complement strand
TCGCATATTGCGGACCAGCTGGTCGCCGAGGGCGTGGCTGAGATTATCGTGCTCGACAACTTCACTCGCGGGCGCCGGGAAAACCTCGAGGGACCTTTCCCGCCCGGTTTGTTGAGGCTGGTCGAGGGCGACATCCGCGATGCGGCGCTGGTAAGAGAGCTGACGCGCGGCGTGGATCTGGTCTTTCATCAGGCCGCCATACGTATAACGCAGTGTGCCGAGGATCCGCGACTTGCCCTCGAAGTAATGTCTACGGGAACGTTCAACGTTCTGGAGGCATGTGTCGCGGAAAAGGTGAAGCGCGTAATCGCTGCGTCCTCGGCGTCAGTCTATGGCATGGCTGATAGCTTCCCTACCACCGAGGACCATCACCCCTACAACAATCGCACCATATATGGTGCCACGAAAACTTTCAACGAGGGGCTGCTGAGAAGCTTCCAAGACATGTACGGGCTCGACTACGTGGCTTTGCGCTATTTCAATATCTACGGTCCGCGCATGGATACGACCGGGGTATACACCGAGGTGCTGATCCGATGGATGGAGCGAATTGAAGAGCATCAGCCTCCGCTTATCTTTGGAGACGGCAGCCAGACCATGGATTTCGTCTACATCGAGGATGTGGCCAGAGCCAACATTCTGGCGGCTAAATCCGGAATAACTGATGAGGTCCTCAACATCGCCAGCGGGCAAGAGACTAGCCTGCTGCAGCTGGCGGAGGCTCTGCTTAAGGTCATGAAATCTGACCTGGAGGTCGCATTCAGGGAGGAGCGCAAGGTAAACGCCGTGCGCCGGCGCCTGGCGGGTGTGGAGCGGGCCGCGGAGTCCATCGGCTTCCGCGCGCAAGTCGGGCTGGAGGATGGTCTGGAGCGACTGGTGGCGTGGTGGCGCGGACAAAAGGCTGGGCATCAATTGGTAGCTAAGGTGAGGTAACTGTTTCTCCGTCTTGGGGGAGGGGCTGCTATGTTGAAATTGACTGGACCGACCGTGCGATGGGCGGTTGGAGTTTCGGTATCCATGGGGCTGGCGCTGACAGGATTTGCGGGATACACCGGCCCGGTTCTCGGTCAGGGCGGCGAGAGCCTGCCTGCGGCAACCGGCACCATACCTGATGGCGCGGCAGGGCAAGCCAGTGGCGCCAAAGCGCGTAACTGGTCGCGTGATTACTCGAACCTGCTGGCGCGCAGGGGCGGCGGCCGGGGTGGCGGCAAGCGCAAACAGGCAAGAGATTCCGGCGGTATCGCAGGTTATTGGAGCTCCGACTGGGGCACTGTCCACTTTACCCAGGGACCGCTGCTGGCGGGCGGCTACTGCGCCATAGGCGGAACGTGGGAGCAGGCACCGCACAAGATCGGCTCGATCATGGAGGGCCAGTATTATCCTCAGGAAGGCGGCGGCAACGTGAAATTCAAGTATTACCTGCCCTGGAAGCACATGACGGGGCACGCAGTGCTCTCCCTGTCACCCGATGGCAGGATGCTCTCGGGGACCTGGAGACAGCCGGACGGAAGCGGCACATGGACCATGACCCGGTAGTGCGGGCCCTTTCGTCGCCAGGAACAATCAGCGGGCGCTCCTGTGAATCGTCACCGCGTCGGACCAGTCGCTGGCCGGGCTGCCGTCGGGTTTCAGGTAACGGCAACGTATCTCGAAGAAGCCAGGTGCCGGAAAAGAACCCCGGTCTAATCGTATGCTCGTCGTGCCGGGGCGGAATTTGAGCGATTTCCCGACAGCGTCTTCATGCATGGACTCGGGGAAGTTCGCGAAAAAATAGTTCGGTTTGGAGACTTGCACTTCCAGGGTGCCGTCGGCCATCGGCCGGTCGCTGACTTGCAAGACGAGCGGCCTGTCTCCAGCATACTCGTAGATCCCCGCCGGAGAAGGGCTCGCGTCAACGACATGAATGGTTGGCAGCAGCGCGGGACCGGGCAGGAACTTGAGCCCGCTTATCTGAATACTCTTGCATGGGAAGAACTCCAGCGTCACGTCTGTGATTCTCCCGCAAGTGAACCACTGCCAGTAGCGCGAAAGACGAATCCGTTGGTGAACAAGGGGCGCGCCGCTACAGCCAACCAGAAGCTTTTCAGCCGGGCCGGCCGGCGCTTCACTTGCCATGGAATTCGCCGGCTTGAGTTCTTCGGACATCGTGCCGCGCCACCTGACCCTGACTAGCGGTCGAGTGGGGCCGGGCGAGTGTTTGATTTCAAAGACCATGAAGTTGATATCAAGCGGGTTAAGCTTGAGCCCGCTGATGTGAAGACCGTCGCCGTCCTGCACATTCTCCATGACCAGTGTCTGACCGTAGATTTTGTAGACGGCGTGCCCCGATGTATGCGGCTGCCAGGCGTCGGCTCTCATCGAGTAGTCGGTGAAAACTGGCTGCGGCCCGCCTTCCGATGGCTTGAGCGGCACCGGCTTGAAGCCCGTCGCCGGCCCTGCCCAGACGAACGGTCCAGTTACTCCGGGCATGGCCAGGCAGGACTTCAGCCTGGTGGCATTGATGAGCTCGGGCGGTCCAAACATTATTGGATCGAAGGTCAGGAAAACGCGACTGTAGTCTTTTCCCGTGAATGGCGGGCTGAGCATCGTGGCCAGAGTCTGACCGTTCAAAATCTGATGCGCTCCGGCGTGATTCTTGGGAATCCCGAGAATGATAAAGCGCGTTCCCGGCACGGCACCATCAGCCAACTGCCGGCACCGCTGCGAAAACGCCCTCACCTCCTTGCCGGCGTGCACCCATACAAGGTTCGTCTTGTATGCAACTTTGAAGAGGACGACAGACGAGATCAGGACAACAGCGGTCCCGATGAGGAAAAGCTTGGCGTGCAGCCCGCCTGCTCCACCGTCGCCTGCCCTTCCGGACGGTGCCAGCAGCAGAACGGGCAGCAAGAAACTGAGCGGCATGGTCAAAAAGAAGCAAAACCTGCTGCCTTCCAGGTCATAGCCTAGTCCCCACAACTGATAGATGGGCAGAACTGTCGTCACGATCCAGCCCGCCAGAAATGCCAGCCAGCGCCAGGAGATGTCAGCCAACAGAAGGCGCACTACGAGCACCAGAGCAGCCATCAAATAGCACAAGGTAAGCGCCTGCGCGTAAGGGCTGTGTGTGCCGAATACAGTGAAATTGAGCGGATAGAACAGACGCGCGATCGTGTCCGGGTCTGCCCACTTGCCGACCATGGCAGCAAGCTGGGACGAACCGAAACCGGCGACATAGCCGCCGACGAAGGTACCCAGCACCAGGAAGCGGAGCGGAAAGTAAACGATGGTGGCAATCCACAGCGGAGCGCTGAAGCGCCACGATTCCGCAAGCCGATTACGCGCACGGCTGGAGGTTGCCTGATCGGAAGGCCAGATAAAGCCAATCAGAGTGACCACCAGTGGCAAACCGATGGCCATCTCCTTGGTCAGCAAACCCAGCCAGAAGCTGCCGACTGCCGGCCAGACGAGCCACGTCCTGCCTGCCTGGCGCCGGCTGGCCAGCATTAAGTAAAGGCTTGCCAGATAAAAGAAGCAAGAGACGATATCGACTCGACCGACTACCCAGGAGATGCTTTCGCAATGGAGCGGGCTGACCGCAAAGAGCAGAGCGGAAACAAAGGCGGCGCACTCCCGGCGCACAGCCGGCCACGGGCGCATGAACTCGCGCGCGATGAGGTACAGGAGAACCACGTCGCCGGTGAAGTAGAGAAGATTGGAAAGGTAGTAGCCAACCGCGTTGGCTCCCCAGATGACATAGTCGAAGATGAGCGTAGCGAGCAGCCATGGGCGCCAGACGTTCATGCCCGGCACTTGCATGTAATTGCCCGCCAGCGTGGACCAGAGCAGTGAAAGCTTGCCGTTGAAAATCTGCGCTACGTAGTGAATCTCGCTGAAGTCGTCGGCTAGAAAGTAGCTGGTCAGGGTGCGCCCGAAGCATGCCCAGACGACCACCACCAGCACAGCCGCGCCTAAAACCGGGTAAGTCTCGGGCAGCAGGCGGGTCCGGGCGGGACTGTTCTGGCTATCGCTGGTGGTCGACGACTGGGACGCCATCAATGGATCTTCAACGGG
>DATNRD010000211.1:0-2990 GCA_036703665.1 Candidatus Obscuribacterales bacterium | reverse complement strand
GGTGGCGGTGCTATAATCGGAGACCTTGCCTAGCCCCCAGAGGATGAGCTTCTTGCAGGCAAGCGAGCCGTAGGTGTGCAACGTCACAGATTTGCCGGCCTTGCCCTGGAACCTCTCGCGCGAGCACACCGGCGCGATTTGCCTGAGGAACGACGGCGGGAACGACTTATCCAGCCTGGGTATGGCCCTCTGCGCATTCTCACCCTCAAAAAGCCCCACGACAAGAATGTCGGCGTCGATCGCCGACAGCCGGCCTGTCTCCAGTTTGAACTCCATGATCGCTCCCCTTACGACTAGCTCAGATACTACCGTGAACCACCCTTGCCACGATGTTGTTGACCAGGTGAGGATCCACCTGGCGCCGTGCGTAAGCCAGGTAAGCCTCCAGGAAGCGCCGCATCTCGAGAAGCACGGATGATACCGGAACGCCTGAGCGCTTCACCTGCGCCAGGTTCACGCTGACGCGCCCTTCGTGGTCTATGTGAAAGCGCTGGGCAGCCGGGGAGTTGCCGTGCACGTAGTGGAGGCTGGCCTCCAGGAGCGCTTTGTTGGTTTCCAAACCGACCAGCTCGCCAATGTCGGAGGCCACCTTCTGGAAAACGGCCAGCGGGCGAAACAGTCCTGTCTGCTGGACGGCAGCCAGCCGGCAGCCTATGAGCAATTGCAGCGATCTCACAACCATGTGAGCCGGCCAGCAATCGTAGTTCCGTATGACCTCATCCACGGTGCTCAGCCCGTCCAGCAGCCGGGCGATCGCCGCGATGTGCTCCCTGTCCTGCCGGGAAACGGCGGAGCCGTCGCCGTAGCTGAGCTCAGACTGGGCGGCCTTTTGCCAGAGTGCATCGAAGTTCCACACACGCTCCAGCACCGTATTGCGTCCAAGCGGAAGCTGGGAGAGGGTCTGGTTGGATTGATCCTGATACAGCGCCGCATCCAGAAGCAGCCTGTCCAGCGACTGGTCGAGCGCGCAGCTTTCATCCAGGTCGGTGGTGCCGGCCTTGTCGCGGAAGACGAATATCCCCTCGCACCAGGTGACGAGGAACTCCGCTATGGCAGCATACCCGCTCAGTTTGCCCAGGCGCGCGTGCGTCGGTCTGCCCTCGCTGAAGCTGATGACAAGTGTCCTGTCCCTGTTTTCCACCGTCAGCACGCCGGTCTTCTTGGCGGTCGACAGCGACTGCAGCAAGCCGGCGCTGTCAATCGCCCCGAGACTGCCGATCATCGAGTCACGCATGGTCTCGATGTTGACGGTGCGCGAGACCCCGGCTTCGTCCGCCTCGGCCACCCTGTGGTAGCCGCCGTAAAGGTACTGGTCGTTGAGCAAGACTTCCAGCTGGCGGGTATTGATGTAGCCGTGACGCACGGCCAGCAACCCGAGGAAAGTCCTCTGGTTGCGCCCCCAGCCCTCTTCCTGCTGTATCTCCAGAAGCTCCTGCAGCTGCGCGGCGGTGAGAATCCCGGCCGCCACCATGTAGCGTCCCAGACGGAACGGCTTGCGGTTGTGGTAGCAGTTGGAGAGGAACTGGATACGTGGGAATACCGGGAAGATCGCCCCATCGGCCTCGAGCTCCTGAAGAATGCGCAATGTCTCGTCCGGCGCCACGCCGTGCTCCTTCTCCATTGTGCGCGAGACGGATTCGACCGACGAGTAATCGTCGATGAGCTGGATGACCCAGTTCTGCGGCGCCGGCAGCTCGAAGGAATCCTTGAGTCGCGTTCCCTTCTCGGTCAGGACGAGCGTGGAGGTGTAGAGAATGTGGTTGGCCAGCGTGCTGCCTCCGCCGCGCAAGCGGCGGCGGTCGATACCAGATACGGTGGCACACGCGTAATCCGCCAGCATCGGATAGCGCGCGAAGATGCCGAACGGGCTGTCGTACACGGTAAACGACAGCCCGCCTGCCGGATCGTCGCGGCTCAGTGTGACGGCAGCGTCGGGCTTGATGAAAAGGAGCACGCCTTGCGGCTTGAGCAACCGCCGGGCATAGGCATTGAACTTGACCAGCGTTTCGAGCGAAAGCGAGAAGCCTACCTGGCTCAGATCGACGATAAGCCCGTCGAAGAGCTTGCCTTCCGTTACCAGGCGCTCGAACTCGGCCAGCAGGTTCTCCCTATATATATACGTGCGAAAGGAGAAGGCAGTAGCAAGCGCGCCAGCACGCTCGCCGGAAATATCGGCCGGGGAGGGAAATTCATCTGTAGGCATGCGTGGTCGCGCAGAAGACAACTTCTAGACTCCGCCGGCTTCCTGAGGGATTATATGCCCATTATGCACAGCGGCAGCGGCAAACTGGCGGTGCTGCTTTACCATCGCAATATTCGCGCCCTGTGACAGCCCAACGCCGCCGATACAAGACCAGGCCGGCCGGAGCGCCCGGGCAGGTCGTTCTCGGCCTTACCTGCCGCCCGGCCAGGCAGCAGCGGGCTTGTCGCCGTCTTCTGTGGATGCCTCGGGCGCCGGCTCCGCAGGCGGCAGATCGCGGGCGATTTGCTGAATGAGCGCATCGGCCGGGGCAACAAAGATTGCCCGGATGGCCCAGAGCGTCTTGGACTTCACCACATCCAAGACAAGGTCGTTCTTCTCGAATGTCACCAGGCGGAAGCGATAAGTGCCGGTCGGCGGGCCGGACATGTTCAAGATGCGCATGGCGCCCGAGGAGTTCACCGACAGTTTCACATACCGGGCCACCGTAATTAGCTTCGGGTCCGCCAGCCAGGCCTTGGCGACGTCGAGCCGCCCGGAGGCGAGCGCCTGCGTGAACTGGTAGACGGCGTTATAGGGCGTGTCCTCGACAGCCTTGCCGTCCAGCGCGTACCTGCCGTTCACCAGGCGCAATGCCAGCTTGTAGGAAGGACTGACCGGATCGCCTGCAGGGCCGGCAGTGGCATGCTCGGGCGCTCTTGCGCTGGGGGGCTGGATGGTAAAAGACAGATCCGACCCGCTGAAGCTCAGTTTGCCCTTGAGGTTGCTCAAGAGAAAAGGCGGGATGCCC
>DATNRD010000210.1:0-14158 GCA_036703665.1 Candidatus Obscuribacterales bacterium | reverse complement strand
GGTACCACTTTCGGTATCAAAAGGCAAGCTCTTGGCATCCAATTTGAGTGACTACAACCGCAAAAACCGTCGTGCCCACGAGGGCTCTTAACGAAAATTCGAGCCCTTCCGGCTCTCAGAAACCGGGTTTTCTACAGACCCGCACCCTACCCATGGGCTTCCAACAGGTAAGTTGGGTTAGGCTGCGGGCATGGGGCCGGTCAACCGATATCGGTTAAGCTTCTGGATGCCAGGGGCCAGCCTGTCGGCAGCGCGGCTGAATGACAACGGGCAAGGCGCCGTTGAGCCTGTCATTTCGCCAGCGCCAGGCGCGGCGCCGCCCCTGTACGGTAGTTCCAGGCTCGCATCGCCAGAGGGAAGTAGACGTCAGCAACTAGCTGGTGCGGAGTCAGTCTGGGCGAAGTAAGCGTCGTGTGCTTGTACACGATGCCGTGACGGGACAGCTGCGCGGCACTGAGCACTGTCTTGGGCCTGTTTGCAGCGTAGAGGGCGGCGGTGGTTTTAAGCCCGGCCGATTGGAGCATCTGCCTCAGGCGCTGGTATTGAGCAGCACTCTGCCGCTCGGTGTCGAAAAAGAAATTGTGGTATTGCTTCCGGTTCGATGCAAGTTGACGGATGTTCCGTTTCAACCAGGCATCGAAGTGGTCGGTTACGTAGAGCGCGTCAAGCAGTGTCAGGCTGGCAATCTTTTGCTCGAGCCCGTTGCGATAGATTTCGCTGGCAGCCGCCCGGAATCCGCCCGAATAGGCAACTATGGCGATTTCTTCGACATCGTCCAGCCTGGTAGCTCTTAGTTCCGGCACCTTGCTCATGATTTCCACCAGCATTCGCCGGAAAAAGCCCGGGTTATGAAACGGCCCGGCTTCCGAGGAATATTCATGCGGGTTGGCGGCCCATTCCGGAACAACAAGTACGGCACCGGGCGGTGCGCCAGTCATGTGCCTGCCCAGCCGCCAGATCCTCAATGTCTCATCGACAGTGTTGGTGAGCCCGTGATTGTAAATGACCAGCCTTACGCCGCGCGCGGGGTGGAAGTCCTTCGGAATATGGACAATCGCATCGGGCGAGCCGTGGTCCCCGGTGCGGTTCTTGAGGCGCCATAGCCGGTAGGTCCGGCTGCAGGGCAGGGGACGTGCTGCAGAAACAGGCGAAGAACGATGGCCGGCGACCTCTTTCGCTAGAGCCGAGGCATTCTGCCACGAGGCATCCGGCAACGGCCCGGTCACCGCCGGCAGCACCAGGGCAGCCAGCAGGGACATGCAAGCATGCTTGAATTTCCGCATACTAAAGCTGACGGAAATGCAAAGGACCTGTTCCAACTGTGGGTTCTGCCCTAGAAACTAGGCCGCATTTTCACCAGATCCGAAAACGTTTCCAGAATGACGGAGACTTTGCCGCCTGAGGCTCCTTGTGAGGTGCGGGGCAGGTGCTCGATGGGAATCTCGACAATCTTGAATCCGGCCTTGTGCGCCCGGATACAAAGCTCCGCATCGACGAAGGCCGTGGCGGATTGCAGCTTTATCTTCTCGAGGATAGCCCGTTTGAACAGCTTTATGGAATTGACGTCCTTCAGTGTCGTGCCGTAAAACGCCCGCAGCATGAGGTTGTAGATGTGAGACTGCAGCTTGCGCCTGGGCGGGTCGTTGCGCTTTACGCGCAGGCCGATGACCAGATCGTGCTGGCGCAGCCCTTCGGCCATCTTGAGCAGCTCCCTGGGAGCGTACTGGTAGTCGCCCGGCAGCGAAAATATGAGGTCCCTGGTACCGGACATGTACAGTTCTCGGATGGTTCGGCCGAATCCCTGATTCGCCTCGTGGTTGATGATCCTTACCCTCGGCAGGCTCGCCTCCAGCTCGCGCAGCACCGCCAGAGTCCCGTCCTTGCTGCCGTCGTTGGTGCAGATAATCTCATAATCACTGCACAAGCCGCCCACGAGGCTGTCGGTGTCCCGAACGAGCCGGCCGACGGTAGTTTCGTCGTTGTAGGCTGGAATGACTACCGAAATGGACGAGATGAGCGGGTGAGGTGTGGTCATCGTGCCTGGCGCGCAAGCGCGGATGCTTTCGTCTGGTCATCCGGATCTGGTCTTGTTCTGCCGCTCAGGTGGAAATCGCGCACACCTGAGATTACGAGATCGACCTGCTCGTCGGTGAGCTCCGGGTACATGGGCAGGCTCAGGATCCTGCGTGCCACATATTCGGTGGTGGGCAGATCTCCGGGCTTACCACCCAGATAACTGTACGCCTTCTGGAGATGAGCCGGGATGGGGTAGTGAATCAGCGTCTGTATGCCCTGCTCTTGCAAGAACGCCTGCAGCCCGTCGCGATCAGAGGTCTGGATCACGTAGAGGTGATACACATGACGCATGCCGGCCGCCTCTTCAGGCGTCACCACCAGATCTTTGAGTCCCTCGCTGTAGCGCCTGGCGATCGACCGGCGCCGCTCGTTCCACGCCTCGAGATAAGGAATCTGTGCCGAAAGAATAGCTGCCTGCAGCTCGTCCAGCCTGCTGTTGATTCCGATGATGTCGTGGTGGTAGCGTTTCGACTGCCCGTAGTTGCGGAGCATGACCAATCGCTCGTAATTCTCTCGCGATTTTGTGCAGACGGCACCGCCGTCGCCAAAAGCTCCCAGATTCTTGGTGGGATAGAAGCTGAAGGCACCATAGTCTCCGATGGTGCCGGCCTTGGCGCCACCGTATGTGGCACCGGTGGCCTGGGCCACGTCTTCTATGACTTTCAGGCGGTGACGTTGAGCAATGTCCATGAGCGGGCCCATCTCGACCATCTGTCCGTACAGATGCACCGGGACTATGGCTTTTGTTCTGGATGTTATCTTCGCTTCCACCTCGTCTACATCCATCACGTAAGTGGAGCCGATGATGTCCACGAACACCGGGGTGGCCCCCGTCATGGAAATTGCCGAGATGGTGGGCACGGCCGTATGCGCCACGACGATCACCTCATCGCCCTGACCTACTCCTGCCGCAGCCAGAGCAAGATAAATGGCTTCCGTGCCGGAGGCGCATCCGGCCACGTATGGGCAACCGAGGTAAGCCTCGAAGTCTCGCTCGAAGCGCTCCAACTCCGGGCCGAGTATGAAATGACCGCTGGATAGAACTCGCTCAACCGCTGAATCGATATCGCTCCGGCAGGCCTGGTAGTGCTTTTTCAGATCGCCAAAAGGAACCTTCAAGACCGATTACCTCATCGTTTTCAGGACCGCCCCGCATCTTGCGCTCATGGTAGAAGATTGATTTCTTCAGTAAATTAAGGCGGCTTAAATTGAGCTAAATTTTGTCGCAGCCATGATAGTATCTACGTTCGCGCCTATTTTGTCGTTACCGAGTCGGCGGCGCCCAGTGCCGGAATGGCGAAGTTTCGAGATGCCGTCGACCTGCTGCCCGATGCGTGTTTTAACAGGCGATTACATGAGCAGGGGTTAATAGCTTGAATCGGCTTGGCTTCGACACATTCGCCGACAAGAACGTCCTCATTACGGGCGGCATGGGTTTCATCGGCTCGAACCTGGCCATTCGTCTGGCCAACCTGGGTGCCAGAGTCACCATACTTGATGCCATGATCCCGGATTACGGTGGCAACGAGTTCAACCTGGAGCCCGTTAAAGAGCAGGTGCGCATCAATTACTGCGATATTCGTGACGAGTCGGCGGTCAACTACCTGGTGAGGAACCAGCACTACGTGTTTCACCTGGCCGGGCAGGTCTGCCACGTGATGAGCCTCTACAACCCGTTCCCGGACATTGAGATCAACATCACGGGCACGGCCATTCTGATGGAGGCCTTGAGGAAGTTCAATCCAGAGGCCATCGTCGTCTACACCGGAACGCGCGGGCAATACGGCGAATCTGTCAGCCTGCCGGTCAACGAGGAGGCAGCAACCAACCCGAAGGGGATCTATGAAATTTCCAACCTGACGGCCGAGAAGATAATCAAGGTCTACAACGACGTTCACAAAATCCGCTCCGTTCTGCTGCGCTTGAGCAACGTCTACGGCCCGCGCTCGCAAATGAAGCATTCCCGCTTTGGCGTCTGCAACTGGTTCATCCGCCTGGCTATGGACAACCAGCCGATTCAGGTGTTCGGTGACGGGAGCATTCTGCGCGACTTCGTGTACGTCGACGACTGTGTCGAGGCGATTATCGCTGCTGCCATCACTCCGGAAGCCTACGGCGAAATCTTCAACGTCGGCTCGGACATACCGGTCAGCTTCCTGGAGCTCGTCGAAAAAATCATCGCGGTGGCAGGCCAGGGAGCCTGGGAGTTCGCCGAGTTTTCACCGGAGAGGAAAGCCCAGGAGCCCGGCGATTTCTACTCGGACATCACAAAGATCGGGCGGCACGTGGGCTGGCGACCCAAGACAGACCTCGAGACGGGTCTGGCCCTTACGCTCGATTACTACCGGAGGCACCAGAAGCACTACTGGGGTTAGCGAAACCCGGTGCCAGCATACAAATGATGACGGTCGACCAGTAAACAGTTTGTAAACAGTTTAATGCTATAAAAATTTACATCCTGACAGCTTCCGGATCGCATTTGTGACTGGAAACGGTCAGACTGTGACCTCTTTCCTACATCCTACCCGATACCCTCGTAGGATCGGGGTCACTTTTCAGCTTCTTGATTTTGTGGAAAATCAACTTATAGGGGCTGTGGCTCTAAAAAGTAAAACCTCAGCGGGTGGGATCGTCCTCACATTCCTCTTTTAAGGAGGGGGTGTCAATGCGCGCACCCGGGCGACTATTGGACGCCTTCAGGGCGACCCTTGAAGGAATCTCCGGCATCTCACAACCTCGTACACCACAGCCGCCAGAGCCTGGGGAGACACCTCCCGGCCAGACGGCCGCGCCGCCAGCAAATCGCTTGCCTGCCAGGTGGGCGACCAGGCTGGTGCTTTGTTGTGTTGTTCCAGCCGCGCTGGCTGTCACTGGTTGGCTGCATTTCCTTAACGCCCCGCGGGACGTTGTGGTAAGCGGCACGGTTGAGGCCAGGGAGATTCCCCTGGCGGCCAAGGCCGGCGGACGGATCGCTCGCGTTCTGGTCCGCGAAGGCGACATCGTCAGCGCCGGCCAGGCGCTTCTAGAGCTGGATCTTTCCGAGCTGGAGGCCAGGAGAAACCAGCTGGCCTCCCAACTGAAGAAAGCCGAGGCGCGCCTGCAGGAGCTCCGGAACGGGCCTCGCCAGGAGGAGATTGTCCAGGCGGAGGCACTGGCCGGCGAGCGTTATTTTGAATGGAAGATGCTCGAGAAAGGTTCGCGCCCCGAAGAGATTGGCATGGCGGCAGCCGAGCAGAAGAAAGCAGAGTCCGAACTCGAGGAGCTCGAAGGCGGCTATCGCAAGGAGGAGATCGACCAGGCCAGGGCCCTGGTCGATCAATGCCGGGCGCGCCTGGAGTGGGCAAAGAGAGATTTCGACCGCTATCGCTCCCTGGCTGCCGACGGGGCTGTCTCGGGGCGCGATGCCGATGACGCGGAAACGAAGCTGAGCGAGGCGAAAAGCGCTTTCGAGGCGGCGGAGGACAACTACAAAAAGCTCTTGTCCGGGCCCAGACCGGAAGCGATCAAGGCGGCCAGGGCAGCGCTCAGGCGTTCCCGGGAGAACCTCGCCATGGTGCTGAGAGGCAAGCGCCTGGAGGAGGTCGAGATGGCCCGCCACCGGTACCTGCAGGCGCAGGCAGCTCTGGCGCTCTTGAAAAAGGGCACGCGCCCGGAGGAGGTGGCCCAGGCCGCTGCCGACGTGAGCGCCGCCTCTGCTGCCGTGGCCGAGGTCGAGGCCCTGCTCAAGGATCGTTTCCTGGTTTCACCGGCCGAGGCGGAGGTGACCACCATGGACCTTCACCCCGGCCAGGTGATTGCGCCCAACAAGCCGATCGCCAAGCTAATCCGCCTGGACGACGTGTGGACCCGTATCTACATCCCTGAGAAGGAGCTGGCACGTGTGAAGGTGGGCGACACGGTGCGCGTCAAGGTTGATGCCTATCCGGCCAGGGAATTCCGGGGCAAGGTCGTGCAGATCCCCAGCGCGGCGGAATTCACGCCACGCAACGTGCAGACGCCTGAGGAGCGCGCCAATCAGGTTTTTGCAGTGAAAGTCGAGATTGACAACGGCGAGCGGTTGCTGCGCGGCGGCATGAATGCGGAAGTGCGCCTGCCCGGCAGACCATGCCTTGAAAAGGCAAGCGGAGGAAACCATGGTTGAAGCTCTGGAAGTGAAGAATCTCACCAAGGTATTCCAAGATCGCAAGGTGGTCGACAATCTGTCGTTTGTCGTGCCGCAGGGGGAAATCTTCGGGTTCATCGGGCCGAACGGCTCGGGCAAGACCACCACCATAAAAATGATCTGCGGTCTCCTGCGGCCCACTGAGGGAACCGCGGTAATAAACGGTTGCGACGTGGTGAGGCAGCCGAAGGAGGTAAGGCGTGCGCTCGGGTACATGTCGCAGCAGTTCAGTCTCTACCCCTTTTTGAGCGTCGAGCAAAACATCGAGTTCTACGGACGGCTCTACGGGCTGACTCCTGCCTGCATCCAGAGGCGCAAGCAGGAGATGCTGGAGCTGACCGGGCTGGAGGCATATCGCCAGCACGAGCCCCGCTGCCTTTCCGGCGGGTGGAAGCAGCGCCTGGCTCTTGCTTGCGCGCTGGTGCACGAGCCCTCCTTGTTGATTCTGGACGAGCCGACCGCCGGTGTGGATCCGGTGGCCAGGCGGGCTCTCTGGGATCTGATTGTCATTCTTGCCAGGGCCGGAAAGACCTTCTTCGTTTCCACCCACAGCACGGAAGACGTGGAGCAGTGCCACGCCGTCGGCTACCTGCACCGGGGCAAGTTGCTCGCCCTGGGCACACCGCAGGAGTTGCGCTCCCTCCGCGCACTGCGCCAGCGCCACGTAAGGCACCTGGAGGTCATCTCGAGCGATCCGGTCGCTGTCCTGGAATACGTGCGCTCGAAGGAGCATTTCTTCGACGCCTCCATCTCCGGGCGCGGCGTGCACGTGCAGGTCTCCAGGGAAGTGACGCTCGATGCTGTCGAAACGGAACTCGGGCAGGCCGTTGCGGGCGTGCTGGAAGTGCACACGTTCCGGCCTTCGCTGGAGGACATCTTCGTGACGCTCACACAGCTGGAGGAGTCCGGCTTGTTCGGACGCAGTCCGGCCCAGGTTCACGAGGACAGTCTGGGAGCCGCTTACCTGCAGACCCTCTCCGGCAAGTACTTTCGATACCCGGTTCAATAGGCAGGCGCACTGGGTCTCAAACAAAAGGGTGATTTAGCGATGCTTGTCCAGCTTCTCGACCGTTTCCGCCATGCCTTCGCCGGGTTTTACCCGGTGATGATGAAGGAATGGATCGAGATCTTCAAGGACCGCTTTACCCTGGGCATAATGCTAACCATTCCGGTGGTGCAGATCATCATCTACGGCTATGGTGTCACCTTTGAGGTTAGAAACGTAGACACGGTCATTTTGAATGAGGATCGGGAGCACGAGTCCCAGAAGCTTATCGATAAACTGGTGGCCACTCAGTATTTCCGGATCAAGGGGTTTGAGAGCTCCCGCCGGGCGGTGGAGCGCGAAATCATCTCAGGACGGGCCAGAGTAGGGATCATCATCCCGCCGGACTTCTCCGACAAGATAGAGATGGGGCTGCCTGCCCAGGCGCAGGTGCTCATCGACGGGTCGGACTCCGTTATCGCCAACGCCATCCACAGCGCCACCGTGGCCGTTGGCCTCAACAGAGCGGTGGAGCTTCTCACCACCTCCCCGGCGGACAAGCCGGCGGCGCTGCCGCTGGAGCTAAGACCACGCATGCTGTTCAACCCCGACGCCCGCACGACCAACTTCATGCTGCCGGGTGTCGTGGCATACCTGGGATTCATGATCACCTTGTTCTTGACCGTCAACTCGATCGTGCGCGAGAGGGAGGCAGGCACGCTCGATCAGCTGCTGGTTACGCCGGTGGAGCCGCTTGGTCTTATGCTGGGCAAGCTGTGCCCCTACCTGGTCATTGCCTTCATCACGGTGAACACCCTGCTTGCCGCCATGTGCTTTGTCTTTTCCGTGCCCATTCACGGCAACTTCCTGCTGCTCGAGCTCTGCAACGTCATTTTTGTTTTCGTGGCGCTGTCTATGGGGCTGCTCATATCCGCCTGCTCGAAGCACCTGTCGCAGGCCATCCAGATGGCTGTCTTTACCATCGTGCCGACGATCCTGCTGTCTGGCTTTGTCTTCCCGCGCGAGTCGATGCCGATGGTCCTCAATTGGGTAGGCAACCTCATTCCGCTCACCCACTTCCTGCAAATCCAGCGGGGCATTGTGCTGCGTGGTGCCGGGCTCACTGACCTCTGGCAGCCCATCGTGGTGCTCATTGGCTTTGGCGCCTTGTTCATATACTTCAGCGTCAGGCGCTTTCAGTCCGCACAGGCGTAGCGCACGGGAGCGCGCGGGCGATCAGTCGTTCTCGCAAAGATCCGGGTCCTGCGCGCCGCGGGCAAACTCGCGGAAGTTGTTGGCGAACATCCTTACCGATCCCAGAATTGATTTGACGTCCTGGCGCTCCATGACCGACCTGCGCTCCGGGTCGGTCACCTGCCCGACGCCTGCCTGGCGGAGCACCTCCTGAATGCTCCAGGCGCCGTACTTGTCTATGGATTCAGCAAAACGCAGCTCGTCGTCGGTTATTCCTATGGCGGCAAAGATGCCGAAGCCACCCGAGGGCAGCTGATACCAGCAGTCAGGCGCTTCGTCGGCATACCAGACGAAGATGTTCTTGAGCTCGGAGTCCCTGCCCGGATCGATCGACGAGTTGAGGGCGACCAGCGCCCCCGGGCTCAATGTGCCGGCGTAGTTGAAAAGATAAAATGCCATGCTGCGCAGGACCCGGGCAGGCCAGGACGCTTTAACGGGCGACTTCAGCATCATCTCCAGCCCGAACCCCGAGACCTCCTGTGGCGCCTCCTGGTGCCAGGGACTGCTCAATCCAGCGGTGATGTACGTCCAGTACGGGCGCAGCGGATCCGGCGCGTAAGCCAGCACCGCCAGCGTCGCGTCTTCGTCGTCGGGCTGCCGGCTGCCGCCGGGATCGCTTGTGCGTGTCGTCGCTTCCGGATCACGCAAGGGCGCTCGATAGTCGCCGGGCGTGGCGGCGGCATAGTCGCCGAACAGTCCCTTGTACAGATCGTCCCTGGCTTGCCAGGCATCGGCCCAGAGTTGGCGATTGGAGATCACTGCCTATCATTCCTCGAGCTTCAAAAGGGCCATGAACGCCTCCTGCGGGATGTCGACTTTGCCCACCGACTTCATGCGCTTTTTGCCCTCTTTCTGCTTCTCCAGGAGCTTTCTTTTTCTGGTGATGTCTCCACCATAACACTTGGACAGCACGTCCTTGCGCTGGGCTGAAATGGTCTCCCGGGCGATGATCTTGCCGCCGATGGCGGCCTGAATCGGCACTTCGAAGAGCTGGCGCGGAATCAATTTCTTGAGTTTTTCGGCCAGGTGCCTGCCGTACGGCTGCGCACGATCGTAGTGCACGATGGCCGAAAGGGCATCGACCGGCTCTCCACCTATGAGTATGTCCAGCTTCACCAGACGCGACTCGCGGTACTCGTGGAAGTGGTAATCGAGGCTGGCATAGCCGCGCGAGCGCGATTTCAGCTGGTCGAAAAAGTCCGTGATAATCTCTGCCAGCGGCATTTCGTAATGAAGCATGACACGCCGCGGGTCCAGGTACTTCATGTCCTGGAAAATGCCCCGCCTGCCCTGGCAAAGCTCCATAATCGCCCCGACGTACTCGTTGGGCGACATGATGCTGGCGCTGACGTACGGCTCCTCGATGAACTCACGGTAGTTTGGATCCGGCAGGAGCGCCGGGTTGTCGACCATGACCACGGAGCCGTCCGTCTTTGTCACGCGATAAACCACAGACGGCGCCGTCGTAATTAGATTGAGCCCGTATTCTCTTTCCAGGCGCTCCTGGATGATCTCCATGTGCAGGAGGCCGAGGAACCCGCAGCGAAATCCGAAGCCGAGCGCCTCCGATGTCTCCGGTTCAAAAAACAGAGAGGAATCGTTGAGCCTGAGCTTCTCCAACGCTTCACGCAGGTCGGGATACTGGTCGTTGTCGACCGGATAGATGCCGGCAAAGACCATGGGCTTGGCCGGACGGTAACCGGGAAGCGCCTCAGGCGCCGGCCGGTCGGCATGGGTTATGGTGTCGCCCACCAGGTTGGCCACGTCCTTGATGGAGGCTGCCAGATAGCCGACCTCACCCGGTCCCAGGCTGGCGACCTTGACCTGGTGCGGGCGCAGGATGCCCAGCTCGGTCACCTCGAAGTTCTTCTCGTTGGCCATGAACCTTATGCGGTCGCCCACCTTGATCACCCCATCCTTGATGCGGAAGTAAGCGATGATCCCCCGGTAGCTCTCGTAGTAGCTGTCAAAGACAAGCGCTCGCAGAGGCTTGTCCACCGTATCTGGTGGCGGCGGTATGTAATGCACCAGCGCTTCCAGGACATCCGTTATTCCTACGTTGTTCTTGGCGCTGGTGAGAACGACGTTGTTGGTAGGCAACCCGATCACATCCTCGATTTCGTGGATGATGCGCTCGGGGTCGGCGCTGGGTAGATCGATCTTGTTGATTACCGGAACGATCTCCAGATTGCTTTCCACCGCCAGATGCACGTTGGCCAGCGTCTGAGCCTCGACGCCCTGCGTGGCATCGATGACCAGCAAGGCTCCTTCGCAGGCTGCCAGGCTGCGCGATACCTCGTAGCCGAAGTCCACGTGCCCGGGCGTGTCTATGAGGTTGAGCACGTAGGTCCGCCCGTCGGCTGCCGTGTACTCCATGCGCGCCGGCTGTGCTTTGATGGTTATGCCCCGCTCGCGCTCGAGATCCATGGTGTCCAGCACCTGATCCTGCATTTCGCGCTTGGTGATGGTGCCGGTGTTCTCCAGCAGCCTGTCGGCAAGCGTCGACTTCCCGTGGTCGATGTGGGCGATTATGGAGAAATTGCGGATTAGGCTGGGATCGGTGGGCACTGAGAGGTAAGCAGCATTTTATCGACGGGATACTGGCGTGCAGCCGGGGCGGCACAAGTCCGTATCTTAGCAGACCGGCGCGCTTCTCCCGGTTACAATGGTTTGGGGTAAACTGAGCGCCGCCAACGCCAGCAAGGGGTTTGCCGATGACCGTAACAGAGGAAACGCATCCATTTTTGACAGCGATAAAGGGCAGGCCGCTTCTGGCAGACGGCGCCATGGGCACGCTGCTCTATGCGCGCGGAGCGTCGGCCGAGCTCAGCTTCGAGTCGCTCAATCTCTCCAAGCCCGAATTTGTACAGCAGGTACACATCGACTACATTAACGCCGGGGCTGAGGTCATTGAGACCAACTCATTTTCCGGTAACCGCTTCCGGCTGGCCCAGCACGGCCTGGAGGACGAGGTATGGCAGCTCAATGTCTGGGCAGCCAAGCTGGCTCGCAATGCCCGTGAGATAGCGGGGCAATCGGTGTTTGTGGCAGGATCCGTGGGGCCGACCGGCAAGATCTGGGAGCCGTTCGGCGACACCAAGAAAGCCGACATCGAGGACGCTTTCCGGCAGCAGATGGAAGGGCTGCTGGCCGGTGGCGCGGACCTGTTCATGATCGAAACGATGCCGAGCATCGAGGAGACGGTGCTGGCCGTGCGGGCGGCACGCAAGCTTTCGAAGCTCCCGGTTGTCGCGCAGCTCAGCTTCTCGGTGGAGGGCCGCACGCTCATGGGTGCGGCACCGGAGGATGCAGCGGCCCTGGTGAGCGAGCTGGGTGATCAGTTGCCGGATGTCATTGGTATCAACTGTGGTGCCGGGCCTGGTCCTGTGCTGGAGTATCTCGAACAGATGGCTGCCGCCCTTCGCGCCAGCGGCTTGCCTGGCGACAAGCTCGCTTTCTCCTGCCTGCCCAATGCGGGCATGCCAAGCCTGGTCGGCGGGCGGTTCATGTACATGAGCCGTCCTGATTATTGCGCTTCCTTCGTCGAGAAGTACATAGAACTGGGTGCGCGCCTCATAGGCGGCTGCTGCGGTACCACGCCAGAGCACATAAGGTTCATGCGTGTCGCTCTTGATCAATACCTCAAGGCTCATGGCGGAGCGATGCCCGCACGTCAGTCTGTGGCAGCCGCTGCTCCAGCAGCAAGGCCGATCGAGGTCGCCGCTCCTGCAACTGCCGTCGCAACCGAGCAAGCAGCGCCCAGCGAGGCTGCGGGGCCGCTGGGCATTGCACCGCTGCTGAGCGCAGAGCCGGGCAGGTCATTTTTTGTCAGTGTGGAGCTGGACCCGCCCAAAGGGGCAGTGGCTCGCAAGCTCCTGCAGGCTGCCGAGAAGCTGGCCAAAGCAGGCGCGGACTCCATAAACGTGGGCGACAGCCCTATGGCTCGCGTGCGCATGTCGTCGATGGCTACCTGCCTGCTTATCCAGGAGCAGGTGGGCATCCAGACCATCATTCATTTCACTACGCGAGACAGGAACCTCATGGGCATACAGGCGGATCTCCTGGGCTGCCAGGCTCTGGGGATCCACACGGTTCTGGCTCTGACCGGCGATCCGCCCAGCGTGGGAACTTACGCCCACGCCACCGCGGTCTATGACGTGGACTCGATTGGACTTATCCGCATAATCAGCGAGCTCAATCGCGGGCTCGATATAGCCGGCAACTCGATTGGCTCTCCGACCAGGCTGTCGATTGGTTGCGCGATGAATCCCACCGCGGAGAACAGGGCTTTGGAGATAGATCGCGTTCGACGCAAGATCGAGGCGGGGGCACATTTCGTGATGACGCAACCGATCTACCAGATGAGAGACCTCACCGATTTCCTGGATGATTTCGGCGACTGCCCCGTGCCCATACTGGTCGGTATCATGCCACTGCACAGTTCCAAACACGCCGAATACCTGCATAACGAAGTTCCGGGCATAACCATTCCGGAGCGAATCAGGCTGGCCATGGAGAAGTCCGGCGAAGAAGGAGCACGCGTAGGGCTGGAGCTGGCCGAGGAGCTGCTCGAGGAAGTGCGCAAGATTGCTGCCGGTGTGTATCTCGTGCCTTCGTTCGGCAGATATGACGATATGTGTACACTGGTCGAGCGCCTGAAGAAAAAGACTGCCAGCCAGGCGTCGGTTTAGGTGTTGTTGGCTCACCGAGAAGGTTGATCCGGCGCTGCTCG
Source organism: Candidatus Obscuribacterales bacterium (assembly GCA_036703665.1). Lineage (GTDB taxonomy): Bacteria > Cyanobacteriota > Vampirovibrionia > Obscuribacterales > Obscuribacteraceae > DATNRD01. The sequence goes on along the minus strand of DATNRD010000210.1, from coordinate 949 downwards.
CGCGGCCTGTGCCCGCAGCTGTGGACGGTTGTCTCCGAGTATTACGGTGTGTGTACTCTAGATACGACGCTCATGTTGTGGGTTCTGGAAATTATCCATAGCATGCGCGCTATGTTTCGCCGCAGCAGTGCCTGGTGGCGAAAAATCGGCGACCGTTGCCACCAGATATGATGGCGCCTCCTCTGCTCCGCGACCGCCCGCTTGGCATCGGTGTCGGCTTTTACTCTGGTAAAGTCATAGCAAGCAAGAACGGACGCTCGGAATCCCCTGGCAACCGCGCGCGGCGAGCAGCGCATCTGTTTGCCCGGCAAACGTTTCCATTACGACAAGGAGAGGCTGGTTATGAAACGTATCGCAGGTCTGGCGGCGCTGGTGATAGCGGCATCCCTGCCATTGGTGGCAGGCCCGGCCGATGCCCAGTTCAACTGGCGGCAGCTTCCGGGCGCCGTGATGGATGTGAGCGCACGGCGCGTGCAGCTGGAAAGAAGGCTGGTCGATGCCGTTGCAGCCGGGCGGCTGAGCTCGGCCGAGGCCGCGGAATTCAGAAGGGAACTCGAGCAGGTGGCAAAATCGGAGGCCGAATTTAGAGCCTCCGGCGGCACTCTCAGCCTCTGGGAATCACTCAATCTCACCCTTTCCCTCGATCGGATAAGCAAAGCGATGGAAGCGCGGATGGGTGAAAGACAGGTTGCCACCGGCGACATAGATCAACGACAGGCGGAAATCGACCGGCTCATAGCCGATGCCGTGGCTTCCGGACGCCTGACCGCTTACGAGGCGGAGGATTTCAAATCCGAGGCCGCCCGCATTGCTGCCCAGGAAGCCCAGTTTCGCGCTAGCGACGGGACGCTGGACCAGGGCGAGCAGCTTCAGTTGGCGCTCGACCTGGACAGGCTCAACCGGCGCATCGAGGAGCGCATGAGCGAGCGGCGCATCGCGCCGCCTGATG
>DATNRD010000209.1:0-4216 GCA_036703665.1 Candidatus Obscuribacterales bacterium | reverse complement strand
ACCTGGGCACCGGTGACGGCGCGGTCAGGTCTCAGGTGATCTGGCTTTTCGGCGCGAGGCTCGCCAGTTTCCACCTTGTCGCCGCCGGGCTTGAAATCGATTTCGTCAGCCATGGCCCTGCCCACCTTCAGGCGCTAGTGTACATATGCCCCCGGCAGTCTGATAAGAAACGACACAAGCGGCCCCGCCTGATCTTGACCACTACAAGCGGGGCCTTAATACCAATGATGCCAGTGTTCCCTGCTTCTACTATACCTTCGGTCGCTGGTCTTGGACATCGTTTGCTGCAACCGTGCTTTTTTCAAGCCATATGGCGCCATGTTCGCTGTAATCGCGGGTAGATCTAAGTTATGGTCCAGGAGAGCAAACGGCCTGTATGTAGCTGGTGCTCAGGCGAGCTTAAAGGCTCGTTCGGGCGTGTTTGCTTTCGTTGCCGGGCCTTCACCTGTGCCAGCTCATACTGCGGCATCTTCACCGATCCCAAAATTACAGGCGAGAATTAAGTCTGGGTCTGCCAGCGCTGCGTAGCCGAAAGCTTAAGCCGCTTGATGAAAGAAGCCGGGGATAAAGAGCCTGAGCCCGAAGACCCAGAAATTGAAAGTTTTAATCTTGGCAGGTACGCACAGCGCATATCCGTTGCACCAGGAGCGGTGCCTGGCAATTTAAATTGGCGTTGTCAGGCGCGGGTTCTAATGAAAACCGATAACGCCCAGCTCGTGGGCAATCCGGACAAAGTCACCCAGGCGCAGTCCTGTTCACCAGTTGACAGGGCGGAGAAATCGGTCTACGATATGGCTTAGTGGAGTGCTCGCAGGCATTGCCGGAACGAGCGAGCCCAGCACACCGATTTTCGGACACAGGAGTCTTTAACGGTTTATGGCTGTTCGGTGGGAAATCACCATCACACCGTGAAGGTCGGGGGTGCAAATCCCTCATCGCCCAGATTTGAAAACATGTCATAACCAATGTCTCAGGCTGGTGATCAGCGGCGCGCGGTCTTGCCGACTCAGAGCGCAGCCGGCTGTGAAGCGCCACCGTGCCGGGACTCCGGGGCAGGCGACTGCCGGGATACCCGTGCTGTAACCACCGGCGGTGCTGCTGCCGGCGGCCACCTTTTGCATACCCCCACACTTAAGCAGATCTAACAAGATTAGAAGTCGAGGAAAGGGCTGGCGCTGATATACCCGGTTGTGAGAGAATACTGTCCCCGCGGAGTATGCGCCATGGCCGAGCAACTAGAGCTGGTAGAACAAACTCAAGCTGAGCGGGATGACTCCAGCGCGGCCACTCTGGCAGAGTTTGCCAGGCTGATCTACCGCGTAGCCAACGATCTTTCCAGAGAAAAGCAAGAACCCGCCTGCCAGGAAGCAAGCGTTTCCGCCCAGGAGCAGTAGTCAGCAAGCGTGGCCGCCTTGTGGCGGTGCCGCCTTGTGGGTTCTGCTGCCGAGGTACATGTCCAGTGAAGTGCGTAGGCGAATCCCCGGGCGTCCCGCGCCCTAGCGCGCTAAGCAGGCACGATGCACGAAGCGCATCGGCTGTGCTGATCGCCGATGTCTAACGGCTGTCACTGAATATGTTCCTGCCGAGTTAACAAACGCCTGCGCTTGCAGTTAGCCTTGCGTACGACTGCTAGATGAAATTGACGGCAGCACCTTGCGGGGGCTTACGTTTTGACTACCTGCATGGGGCGCCGGCCTGGCCGGCTGCCAATGCTTTCAACGGCTGCCCTACCGGGAGCCCTTGCACCCCGTTCCAGCTCCAGGTAACGGCGGGCGCACTGCATCGCCTCCTCGGCATCGCCGCCAGCGGCTGCGATGCGCTCGATCTTCGCACGCAGAAAGCTGTAGATGTCGGGGGTCATTTCTTGCCCTTGCCTTTCTTCCGTTTCTTGCCTTTGGGCGTCAGATCGCTGAGGATGCCCTCCAGGGTGTCCACCATGAAGTTGATCTGCGACTCGGTGATGATGAGCGGCGGCTCGATGCGGATGGTGCGATTGGCGTTCATGGTCGCGGCAACCAGCACGCCGCGGTAGAACAGCTCTTCCTGAACCGCTTCCCTGAGTTCCCTGGAGGTGAACTCGAGCCCGATGAGCAATCCCCTTCCACGCACATCGTGGATGTACCCGGGATACCGCTTCTTCAGCTCGTTGAGGCGCCGCATGAAGTAGTTGCCCATGACGGCGGCTCTGGCCGGCAGGTGCTCCTCCGTCAAAACCTCCAGGCAAGCGGAAGCTGCCGTGCAAGCCAGCGGATTGCCTCCAAAGGTCGAGTTGTGAATGGTTGGGTTCGGCTCGAGGACCTTCCAGATCTTGGCGGTGGACATGAAGCAGCCAATCGGCACCACACCACCGCTCAGAGCCTTGGCCAGGCACAGGATGTCCGGAACGACATCCTCGTGCTCGCAAGCAAACATGCGCCCGGTGCGCCCCATTCCCGTCTGAACCTCATCCAGAATGAGCAGCACGCCCCGCTTCTTGGTTATCTGGCGAACCTTGCGCAGGTAGCCAGGCGGAGGCACGTGTATCCCGCCTTCCCCCTGGATCGGCTCGAGTATGACGGCAGCCGTGTCTTTGGTGATGGCCGCCTCGATTGCTTCGGCGTCGCCGAACGGAACATGAACGAAGCCATGGAGCAGCGGCTCGAAGGGCCTGCGAAATACTTCCCTGCCGGTGGCAGACAGCGCCCCCATGCTCACGCCGTGATAGGCGTTGCGCGTGGAGATGATTTGTGTCTTGCCGGTATAAAGGCGAGCCAGCTTGATCGCCCCCTCCACGGCTTCCGTGCCGCTGTTGCAGAAAAAGCTGTATTTGAGGTCGCCCGGAGCAATCGCAGCCAGCTGCCTGGCAAGGTGCGCCGCCCAGGGGTTGAGCAGATCCTGGCTGTGCAGGCATACCTGATCCAACTGTGCCTTTACCGCGGCAATCACCTTGGGATGACGGTGACCGACGTTGAAGATGCCGTAGCCTCCCAGGCAGTCCAGGTACCGCTTGCCATGATTGTCGTAAGTGTATACGCCCTCGTCCCGGAACTCGACAGCGCCCTCGGCTCCGCAAAGTTTCTTGCGGTAGGCATGGTTGAGGTGTTCGATCGAGTTCTCCAGCGCCTGAGCTGCTATGTCCTCGTAATGGCTGGGACCACGCTCGACAAACGGGAGCTTTCGCGCCGGTGCATCTTTTCTGTAAACAGCCATAAAATCCTGTCTTTCATCTCTGCTGGGGCGCAGCGCACCATATACAGTGCCCCTTACGGGCAGGCCCTGCACCTTGTGTGACTATCGGGATTCCAAATAACTCCCAAGAGGCGACCACCAAGCATCGTGCTGGCGGGTGGACGGCCCTTTGTCTTGGGTACTGCTACAGAAATGTATTCGACGAACTAAACGCGCTCATATGCGCCTCGACGACTTCGGCAGTCCGATGAAAGGCTCTACACAAGGGAATAAGCACCGCTTTCAGTGCCGCACCCGCTACAGTCGAGCCAATTCATCTACTCTCAATGTACACTCCATGAGCTGTTCGAGACAATGTGCAACCTGTCCAAAAATTGAGCGGTGAATTTAGCCAACCTGTCTAAGCGATCTCCCTGGCCGCCCCCGGCCACGGCATGCGCAACCCCCAGCGGGCCTTGCATTTTGACCATCCTGACAACCCTTGGGGCGTGGACACTCGGGCGCGATAAAGTCCGGCTCATAGAAAAAGGGTCTAGTGCGCATACACAAAAGATATCCGCGCGGCGGCCGGGCACCCGGTGCCGGCCAGATTAAGCAGGCCCGGGGCGCCATCCTTCTCCAACGGTGCTTAAGTAAGACTGGGTCGCCGCACGCGATTCGCCCTTTATAACTGATCGATCATCAGGCATAATGGAGAGCCGGTACCAGGAACAATACATACTTGAGAGCCATCCATACGGATTGGTCGTGAGTGGTGGGAGATGTAAAGTGAAGCGGCTTTTTCTGGTTCTTGCCTTCTCAGTTCCTCTGGCAATGCCGCAGGCGTTGGGCGCACCCGGTCCGACCATGTCAAAAGCGGTTCTGGAGCGGTACTATCAGGGCATTCAATATTTCAAGGCCGGCGACCTGGATAAGGCCCTGGCCGCACTGAAGCTGGTGGCGCTGAGCGCTCCTTCCGATCCGCTCGTGCACCTGGCGCTGGCGGCGGCGCTTCAGCAGCACGGTGACATCGACGATGCCATCGCGGAGTACAGGCGGGCAATCGCCT
>DATNRD010000208.1:0-7412 GCA_036703665.1 Candidatus Obscuribacterales bacterium | reverse complement strand
AGCGCCCTGTCCCGCCGTCGTCGCCGCTGCACCAGGCTGCCCGGCGCGAGTTACCTCAGGCGCTCCGCCGGCTGTGGTGGCGGCTGGCGACCCGCCGGTGACCTGCCGCGTAGCCGCGCCTGATGGCTCTACCGACGCCTTAAGGGCCGTGCTGGCGGTGGCACCGCTGCCGGGGCCGGGCGCTGCGTCATCGGTCTTGTAACCGGTCAACCGCACCCCCAGCGCCTGCCGCTGTGGCGACCTGGGCTCCCTTGGCGGCTGCGACTCGCCCGGCGGCGATTTCGGGGGCGGCTTGGGGGCGTTCGGCGTGGACAGCCAGCCGATCACGCGATTGTCTGGATTGAAGTACCGTTTGGCCACGCGCTGGACATCGGCGGCCGTGACTGCCCTGACCCGCTCCGTCCAGGTGAGCGCCTTCTGCCACTCGCCCAGGCTGTCGGCAAAACCAAGGTGAAAACCGAACCTGTACGGCCCGTCGCCCTCGGTCAGGTAGCCGAACTCGGCCTGGTTCCTGGCTCGCTTCAGTTCGGCCTCGGCCACCGGCTGCCCCCGCAGTTGGGCAATCAGGGCGTCGACTGCTTCGAGAATTTCCTCCTGGCCGCTGCCGGGCGCCGCATAACAGGTAATTGAGAAGAGCCCGGGGTCTCGCTTCCCTTCAAAGCCGCCTTGAGCCCAGGAACAAACCCTGGAGTTCATGAGCCTTGCCCTGAGCCGCCCGCTGTGATGCGCGCTCAAAAGTTTCTCGAGAACATACATAGCCGGGCCGTCTGCATCATGCATGGCAGGCGCATGGTAGGCCACCTGCAGAACCTCTCGGTTGCCGGAATACTTGACCACGACGCGACGCTCGCCCTTCTGGGACGGCTCGACAATGGTCACAACCGGCACGGCTCCCTGCCCTTTCGCCACCGGCTCGAAATACTTCCTGACCAGCGCCAGCGCCAGATTGGACTTGACGTCACCGACTATGACGAGCGTGGCGTTGTCGGGGCGAAAGAACTGCTTGTAGTACGCTTGCACCTGCTGGGCAGTGATGTTTTCCAGGTCCGTACGCCAGCCGGTGGTGGGATTGTGATAAGGGTGCTGCTGGTAAGCCGCGGCACGCACCTCGCGAGCAAGCGTATCGACAAAGTCTTTCTCCCCTTCCTCCAGCTCCTCCTGCACGCGGGCAATCTCCTCCTGCACCTCCTTCTGGGAAAACAGGGCGGCACTCATCCGCTCCGACTCGATGCGCAGGGCAAGCTCCAACTTGCCGGGCGGCAGCACCTCGAAAAAGGTGGTGAAGTCGTCACTCGTGAAGGCGTTGAATTGCCCGCCATTCCGGGCGACGAGCGCGCCGATCTCACCCTTGCGAAAGCTGCCCACCGTGCCGAACAAGAGATGCTCTACCAGGTGGGTGATGCCCGTCGACCCAATCGTCTCGTTTCGCGACCCGACCCTGTACCACGCCAACGTCGCCACGACCGGAAAGGAATGATCTTCACGGATCAGCACCTTCAGCCCGTTCGGCAGCACATACTGCTCGGTTGTACCATTGCCCGCGGCCTGCGCCGGCGTCGGCCACCCCCAGGACAGCGCCAACCAGGCGGCCGCATAGAAGGCGGCCAGCAAAGCCAGCATCCCTGCCGCTCGTGCCAGGCTTCGTGCTTGCTTGTGGATCCTCAAGCCAATTTCCGAATGCTTGCGACAATGAGCTTACCCGCAGGCTGGCGCCAGCGGCCAAGGCTGACTTATACCACAGACAGGCGACTGATCCAAAGAAGCACGCCAGACTTGTCATAGATTTATACGACCGGCGCCCGGATGGCACTGACCGGCTCCACACGCACCGAACAGCGCACCGCTTGCGGCGCTGCCGGATCGCTAGCCTGGCCGGCATTTAATCGAGAACTAGGACCTAACTGATACTATTTCTCAATTAGGGTTGTTGAGAGCTCACATGCACGCCCCCGTTCGCGATTCGCACAGTTCCCCAGCACTGGCCGGCAGGCAGCGCAAGATTGCACTGGTTGGCAATCCCAATGTGGGCAAGTCGGTCATCTTCAACGCACTGACCGGTGCCAACGCCGATGTATCCAACTATCCTGGAACCACAATCGGCGTATTCCGCGGGCGCCTGGGCAGCGACGAGCTAGCCGACACGCCAGGAGTTTACGGCGTCTCCAGTTTCAACGATGAGGAACGTGCCGCCCGCGGCATGATCCTGGAAGCCGATCTGATCGTCAATGTCGTGTCGGCACTGAGCCTTGACCGCGATCTGTTCCTCACCCTGCAGCTGATTGACATGGGGAAGCCTCTCCTGCTCGTTATCAATCAGTGCGACGAAGCGGAGCACAGGGGGTTGCAGATTGACAGCGAGCGGCTTTCCGACCTGCTGGGCGTCCACGTAATCCGTTGCGTGGCCGTAAGGAACGAAGGCATCGCCGACATTAGGCGCGACCTGCCCCTGGCCCGCCCCGGCAGAGTGAGCGATGAGCTGCGGGAACTTCTGGCACCGTTCGAGCAACAGGGCATTCCACAGGCATATGCGCTGCTCATTCTGGAAGGAGACGAGCCGAGTGCCACCGCATACGATACCGCCGCCGAACAGCGGCGAGCCGAGCTGTATCGCCTGCGGCGCCAGGCAGTAAACACGATCGTGTCTCGGGTGGTCACGCACAGAGGCAGGTCGGAAGGGCTGGCAATCAGGCTGGGTACACTCTTGTTGCATCCGCTCTGGGGCACGCTTGCCGCCCTGGCCGTCTGTTACCTGCTGTTCTACCAGCTGCTTGGAGTAGTGGTCGCGGGACAGGTCGTCGACCTCACCGAAAAGCAGGGAATGCGTGCCCACTACGAGCCAATCGTGCGGCGGCTCGCTGCCTGCGTCTTTCCTTGCCAGATCACCGCCGGCTCACAGCAATTCGTCTTTCCTGGCGGCACAGTGGCCGCCGGCGCAGCAGGGGCGGATCAACTGGATCGAGCGCTGGCCGGCAGCCGGCCGGCCGACATCAAGTACAACTTCTGGTCCCAGCCGGGCCCTGCCTCGCTCGTCGGGCAGGTGTTGGCCGGGGAGTACGGTGTGCTTACGCTGACGGTGACGTATCTTGTCGGGCTGCTCATGCCTCTGGTGCTGGGTTTCTATCTGGGGCTTTCGCTCATGGAGGATTCCGGCTATCTGCCGCGCTTGGCGGTCCTCGTTGACCGGTGGATGAACAGAATTGGGCTGAACGGGCGGGCAATAATTCCGCTTATCCTTGGGCTCGGTTGCGTAACCATGGCTACCATCACCACCCGCCTTCTTTCGACCAGGAGGGAGAAGATAATCGCGACGGCCCTCCTGGGTGTCGCCATTCCCTGCTCGGCGCAGCTTGGCGTCGTATCCGGCACGCTGGCACGCACGGGCGGGCTGCTTGCCTGGACCATTTACGGCGCTGTGGTGGCCGGGATTCTTGCGCTAACCGGCCTGCTGCTCAACATGGTGCTGCCCGGCAAATCGGGAGCCCTGCTCCTGGATCTGCCGCCGATGCGCTGGCCGCGATGGGACAACGTGCTGAAAAAGACGTGGAAGAAGTCCTGGAACTTTCTCAAGGAGGCGACCGTTCCTTTCGCGTACGCGGCAGTGGCGGTCACGCTGGCTCAGGTGACAGGGCTGCTCGATGCGTTCATCCGCGTTTTGCAACCAGTCACGGTGCATTTGCTCAGCTTGCCCGACGATCCGCGCATCGCCACAACGTTTATCCTGGGCATCGTCCGGCGCGATTTTGGCGCGTTCGGACTGACCGACGTAGCGATGACGCCTGTTCAAGCCGTCACAGCCATGATCGTGATCACGCTATTCGTGCCTTGCATAGCCACGGTAGGCATAATGATAAAGGAACGCGGGCCCAGGATCGCGCTCACCATCTGGCTTGGCTCCTGGCTGTGCGCCTTTGCCATCGGCGGGCTGCTGGCGCGTATCTTGCCGCCCGTGTTCCACCTGGCCGGTGCCTGACAGATCACTCACTACCGCCCACCTGCAAAAGCAATTCCGTTCCAGGCTCGATGTAGATGTCGCGACCCTTCAAAACCGTGTCGTTGATCAGAAAGCCGCCCGGAATACCGGCGACGGCGCCGGTGGCAAGCCCCTTCAGTCGCCGATGCTTTCTGCCTTTTTCGTCCTGAGCCTCGGGCAGAACGGCATCCGGCTTGACCGCACCGGCAATGCCGCCGACAATCGGCGCCACCGGCGCCGCCACAAAGGAGAGGCCGGTAATGCCGAGCCGTCCCAGTTTGGACTTGACCTGTCCTTTCGATGAAGCCTCAATCGTGCCTTCCTTCTTCGCCTTTGCCTGGGCGCCGCCCACGCCCACCGGCAGCGCGCTTATTACCGCCTGCTTACCCCCGCCCTTGATGCGCGTGAACTCCATGGAAATGGCACCGCCCGGACGAAGCCATCGCCGGGGGGAAACCTCGGCTTGTATAAACCTGCGTGCCTTCTCCGCCTTTACAATCGCTCCGGTCAGCTCCGAGCCCTTCGGGAAGGTGACGCCGTCTATCGTGGCCGCCTGCAGCAAGGTAGCTCTTACCGGGTCGCCGGCTTTCGCGCTCTTGCCGTTGATCCTGCTGGACAGCACCGCCTTGAGCTGCTCAGTTCTGGCAAGGGCGGGCAGGACAGCCAGGGACAAAAGGGTCACCAGCACGAGCGGCAACAAGGCACAGGCTTGGCGAGTTAACGGCATGGTGGCAGCCTCCTTTTGCATATCATTGTAGGCCCCGGAAGCCCGGCCCTGCCGGCCTTCGACACACTGCAGGCGGGCTGCCGGACGGGTCGCGCATGCTATAATTCCCGCGGAAAGGGCTCCTTGAGCCCTCAAGTTTGCGGCAGCCGTCGCCAAGCGGTTAAGGCCCCGGATTGTGGTTCCGGTATACGCGGGTTCGAATCCCGTCGGCTGCCCCATTGCTACCCCGATGAAGCCTTAGAACGCCACGGCTGCGCGCGATTCGACGGATACCTGCCGACGCATGCCGGGGCGACCTTCCCCTTTTCCTTCCACCTTGCCGATTTGTGGGGTACTCAGAGCAGCCACCGTGGTTTGGAAGGAATCGACCAACCTCCGTTCATGCTCGCGCGTGGCCTGGTCGATCCAGCCGGCATAGTGGCGGATGAGTGTATCGCATGGGAAGATCCGGAAGTAGGTCTGCCAGTTGCCGCTGCACTGCCTGAAGTCAAAGAGGACGTCCTCTAATGGACGCGGGACGTATTTTTCGGCTGGAGGGACTGCTTTCAACATAGATGGCACCTCGTGCTGCACAGCATTAGTGTAAGACTCTGAAACCCGGGCTGCAAGCCAGTCCTAGCGGTGGTGCAATATCGCCGATATCAGTACTACGGGTAGCGCCGCGTCTCCTGTTCGCCGCCGGGAATGCATATCCGTGATATCATGGGCGACATGAAGAGCTGGCAGCGAGTCGGACTTTTGGCAGCAGCGCTATCTGCCCTGCCGACCTACCTGCTGCTACGCGGGCTTGCCTTCGATTGCGCGCGGACGTGTACGCCTGTGACGAGCAGCGACGTCTGCTTGACGCTGGTGCAGGCACTCCTCTGTTTCTATCTTCCGTTTGCTCTGGTGCTATTCGTTCAAGAAGCCAAGCTTGATTAGCTCAATCATGACTTCCTCATACTGAGATGTGCGGTCCGCATTGTATGAACGAATCAGTGCTTCTAAGCGATGTCCGGATTTCCATAACCGCCTGAGGTATTCTCTGCGGCGTTTTGCAGCCTTGTCCTCAGCATCCTCCCAGGGCAGCGGATCGTCCCCTGATTCAAGGGCGCGTTTCACGGTCGCAAGATAGGCCCCCGCGATTAAAGGCCCATTTCCGGGCAGGAGAGCCCCGGCAGCCAGGTTGGGCCCGAGTGCTCGCAACTGCGGATGCCGATTCGCCAAATAGTCGAGAGCGCGAGACTGGATTTGTGCCGGTCCTACGCTAACAGAACGTCATCGATAGTCGCACAGTGTGTGGTCGACGGTTGCTACATGTTGCTGCTTGCGCTGGCTTGCTCCTCGTTCATCCTTGCCCTTTCAAACAGACGGTCGGTGTTGTGGGCTGCCAGCATCGGTCTCACATTGTCTGGACTCGTGCAGCTTGCAGGAATTGACGACACGCTCGGAAGAGACCTCGGCACCTGGACTCCAGATCTCATCCTGTCCTATGCGCTGTCTGCGGAACATGCCTACTGGCTCCTGCTTCTAGGGATTCCGCTGAGTGGCTATTGCGTCACTGCTGCTGCCGCCATCCGGATCTTGTACGTTGTGCTCCGCTGGTGTGGGGTATCCGCCTTCGAGGAAAAACCGACGCGGCTTCCGATTCGATGGCTGCGAGGCGAAGGCATCGGACTCGCGATCGGCATCGGTGGGTCGATCGCGGGTACTGCCATCGTCAAACTGCTCTGTTAGTGATCAAATTGCGTGATCGTGGCCGGGATCGTACTCTTGTTGTCCTACGCCAGGTGCGACGCGGATGGCTGCAGGGAGGACAGTGAACAGCGGACCCCGCCCGAACCCGGACTCCATTCCAAAAGGACCTGGTCATATTGCCAATCTTCGCGTATATACCATGGACACCTAGCCGGGCATGCTGTCATAATCACAACTGCGGGGAGGTTCAGCAGATGGCGATTACTGTGATTACCAGACCTTCCACTTTTCCTTCCACCTTATGTGGCAACTCTGGGGTTTTCGGTGCACTTGCCTGCCACATGGCAAGCCGGGTAAGATCCAGTCCTGGCAGGCGAAAGCTGGAATCAGTGAGCGTTCTCGTGGGAGCGTCCGGGGAGCTTTCGATTAGCCACTTGTATATATTCGCGGAGCAGGTAAGCGCCAAATCCGGGGTCACAGCGCACAGCTAGTCAGCCCGACGGAGAAGTCGATGCACGTATCGTGGCCCTCTTGAGAAACTCGCCCTCGGTATAGTCAAGAATGGGTCCCCAAACAGCCCCTTCCGAGTTGGTCCCAAGGTTGAATTCATAAATCAGCAGCCTTATTACTCCCTCCAGCGTGGGTCGAAGGACAGGGAAATGGATCTTAGGCAGCGGCTTCCAGTCCGCTGGGGCGTGCAGCCACTGACCTTCTACGTGGAGGTGTGCGAAAGGATATCGGCTCTCCGGCACACGGCTGTGTTCAAGCCGGAAGAGCGGTCTCTGCCCATCTGCGTCAAACTGATACGTGAGCTTACTAGCCGCTGCGATGAGCTTCTTGTTCCCGCCGATGTAGGTGTCATAAAAGACATAAAGGGTCTTCGGGCCATCGTGTGGGTAAGATCGCCGGATCTGCCATCACGACCGGTGGCTAAATTAGACCAGACGGCAAGCCCCGTTCCCCTATGACCAGGGAAGGATTCATAGATGACCCCAAGGCGCTATCGTCTGGGTTGCATGGCCAAAAATGCAGCCGTTC
>DATNRD010000207.1:0-9510 GCA_036703665.1 Candidatus Obscuribacterales bacterium | reverse complement strand
CCCGCCAGCGACAACGACATCAATCTAGCGGCGGCACCTCCACGAGATCCGAGTACGCTGCGAGGATACGATCGACCGTTAGAAATCGTGCAGGCTCATGAATTGCCTGTGCGATAAGCAGACGGTCGAATGGATCGCGATGGTGGAGCGGTAGCCGAAAGACCGCTGTTGCGTGGACGGCTTGCACTGGTAGTTCGTCGAATCCAATACGCACAGCGGCGGCGGCGATCTCCTCAGGCGCAATTTCCAGCGACAGCCGACCAATCTGCAGTTTGATGGCGAGTTCCCAGATACTTGCGGCCGAGAAGAGCACCTGGTTGTCTGGCTTTTCGAGCTGCTCCCTAAAGGAGACCGGCAGTCGCTCAGGCTCTGCCACAGCCCAAAGCAACACATGGGTGTCAACGAGCAGCCGCGCCACGTTTTCCTTCGAACTCCTCGATCACGTCCTCTGGCAGCGGTGCGTCAAAGTCAGATGGTACCGTGAACTTACCGGACAGGATACCGAGCTTGCGGCCCTTTCCGGTCTTCTGTACAGGAACGAGCCGCGCAACTGGCTTTCCAGCCTTGGCAATGATGATCTCCGCCCCCTCGCTTACCTCCTCGAGAAGGCGGGAGAGATTGGTCTTTGCCTGGTGAATGTTAACTATGCGCATTGAACTGACTCTGTGGACTAAACTTAGTTTAGTTCACACCGACACCCTTGTCAAGCGTGTGGCGGTTACGGCGAGACCCTCGACATCCGGAAAAGTTGTAAGTCCATTGTGGCTCCGACTGGCGGTCAACAGGGTGAAGCCTCACTGCGCCCACGTCGATACTAGCCCGTCCTGGCGAAGTTGGTCGCCGACGACAGCGTCTTGGCATAGGCATCGTCCAGCGGTGCAAACAACGTTGCCAGATCCGTTTCGTCGAAGCGCGGCCCGGCATCCACAAGGCTCGAGTCATCGAGTACGCCGGCTGCCAGCTGCTGTTTGCGTTGCTGCAGCTCGAGCATGCGTTGCTCGATTGTCCCTGCCGCTACCAGCCGATAGACAAAGATCGGCTTATCTTGCCCGATGCGGTGAGCCCGACCGATCGCTTGCTCTTCTATGGCAGGATTCCACCAGGGATCGTAATTAATGACTGTGTCCGCACGAGTCAAATTCAAACCTGTGCCGCCGGCTTTCAGGCTGATGAGAAACAGCGGGATATCGCCTTGTTGAAATTGCTTGACCGGTGTTTCGCGGTCTTTGGTGTCGCCGCGCAGCTCGACAAAGGAAATGCGCATGGCACGTAACTCTTGCGCAATGATGTCCAGCATGCTGGTAAATTGTGAGAAAAGCAGGACCTTCCTGCCTTCCTCGACGAGTTCTTCTAAGATGGCTTTCAGATGTTCCAGCTTGGCGCTCTCTTGTACCTCACTGGCGGCGTCCAATTTTACAAGGCGAGGATCGCAGCAAACCTGGCGAAGCTTCAGAAGTGCATCGAGAATGACGAGCTGACTGGCCGCGATGCCCCGTCTTTGCACTTCGGTCAGGACGCGGCGGTGCATTGATAGACGGACTGTTTCGTACAGGTCGCGTTGCTTGCCCTCGAGCTCGATTGGCGTGATGGTGATGGTCCTGGCGGGCAAATCGGCGGCCACGCCTTCCTTGTTCCGGCGCAGAAGGAACGGTCCTACACGCGCGCGTAACAGCTTCAGTCGTTCCTGATCTGCTTGTTCTTCGATGGGCATCTGAAGTACCTGCTTGAAGGTTTGCCGGTCTCCAAGAAAGCCGGGCATCAGGAAATTGAATTGCGACCACAGCTCGCCCAGGTGGTTTTCAATCGGCGTACCCGTCAGGCAAAGGCGGTACCGGGCTTTCAGTTGACATGCTATCTGGGCCGATTTGGTGTCGAAGTTTTTGATTGCCTGGGCTTCATCCAGGATGACAGCGTTCCACTCAATCGGCAGCAGCGAATCTGAATCCCTGACCAGCAAAGCATACGAGGTCACAACAAGATCTGCCCTGGGGATCATCTCAAAGCGGGCGGCTCGCTCTGGGCCATGCAGGGAAAGGACGCGCAAGTCAGGTACGAAGCGGCGGGCTTCCGCAACCCAGTTGGGAATAACGCTGGTGGGGCAGACCACAAGCGAGGGGCCCCGGCCGGTTCCGGCTTGCTTTTCGCGGCAGAGGTGGGCGAGCACCTGAACCGTTTTGCCCAGCCCCATGTCATCTGCGAGGATTCCACCCAGACGAAAGGCAGAAAGGAATTCCAGCCAGCGCAGTCCTTGTTTCTGATAGGGGCGCAGGGCGGCTGTGAATCCCTCCGGCTCATCGACAGGTTGCTGAAGGTCAAATGACTTGATCCCGGCAATAAGCCGCTGGATGGAGTCATCGGCCTGCCACCGGATGTTTCCTGCCCCCGGGTTCTCCTGGAGTGCCATAATCTGGGGTATAGATGCCGCCAGACCCCTGTCGCCAAAGCGCGCGTGCTTGCCCAGGACCTCGAGAAGACATTCGAGGATGGCTTTTACACGGGCAAAGGGAAGCGACACCAGCCTGCCATCGGGCAGGGGAGCATAGAATCGGCCGTGATAGTTCAGGCTGTCGAGATCGGCTTCGGCTGAACCCTCATCCGCGATGGTCGCGCGGATCACTTCAGACAGAACGGGCAAGAGAGATACGCGCTCGCCTTCGATGTCCACGCCCAATTCTAGCGAGAACCACCAGCCGGCCTCGACATCTATCTTCAGGTGCCACTCATCATCGGGTTCCACCACGCGAAACTCGAATGAAGAATCGGTGGTTATCCGCCAGCCTTCCTGCTTGAGCAGCGGTATGGCCTCTCGGACGATATCCAGCCAGGTTGCGGCGTCATGCTTTGCTGCCACCCAGCAAGACTCATTTGCCCGGACGCGGGCAAAACCAGATTGCACGAGTCCGAGTTTTGCCAGTCGCTGCTCTGCTCTACGCTCAAAAGCTGCATCTCGGTGACTGACGACAGAGGTCGTTCCGTCCAGCCAGTGATATGTCGTCCACGATCGGGAGAGCATGCTGCTATCGAAGCCATAGTCGAACGACAACACGGCTGCATTTTCCCCGTCGATGAACTCGGCGCCCGATGTCGTCTTGACGATAACCCTGTGCCTGTAGTGCTTATACGTCAGATGCAGGCACGGCGCAGGGGGATCTGTCCGCACTTCCTGAGCGAAGTTGCGGTGCGGCAGCGGCAAATCGGCGTTTAACGCGCGCAATGCGGCATGGAGTTCCTCCGCTTCTGCTGGTGTGACTCTTGGCGAGGCAAGCAAGATACGTAGGGTCTCGCCGGAAAACGGCAAGTTCACCTGGCCGATTTCGCCTCTGTCCGGGTTGACATACCACGGACCGGTGGAGGACAGTAGCTCGAGCCCAGGCTCCTTTAGCACGATTTCGACGGATTGCCGCGCGTCCGAATGTACGATCCACTCCACAGCACCTTCTCTGGCATCGCCCAATTTCAAGGGCTGATGGCGGTTGTCGGCGTAGAAAGCCCGGCCGGTTGCTATGATGCGGCGCAGAAGCAGAGCCAGGACGTCGGGATCTCTGGGCGGCAAGAGCGGCCGAGCCGGACTGACCTGACAGTCGGGCGGGCTGCAAGCCACCCATAAGCCCGCTATGTCCCGGTCTGTCCTCTCAATGTATCGAGCGCGCCCGGAGGCAAGCTGACTCCACCCATACGGTCGGTCCGTTCCGTAAGAGCCGGACTTGAGCCGGCGTGCCACACGCGGTTCCACTTGCAATTGGCCGCTGGTAAACCGACGATCGACGCTGAGCACATATATGACGCTTTCCTCGCCGGCCTCGACGCCTTCGTTCCGGTTCAAGCTTGATTTCAGTGTATCGAGCCAGCTTGCCGCAAAGGCGGGGTAAGAAGGGACCTGCTCCATGGAAGGAGGCTCGGGCGGTGTGCCGGCTGGCAGCTCCGCCTGGCTGCCCTGAAGATCTTCCAGAACAGCAAGGGACAGAGCCGCGGCGTGCAGGCAATCGCGTTTTGCTGAGCAGGCACAGCGGCTGGAAAGGAATGTTTCGCCTGACTCATTGGTGTCGAAAAGGCAGAGCTCGACCCTGTACACAGCATTACGGTCTCCGGCCCGCACCCTGCCCGTGACGTTATTGCCGGCAATATCGAAACCCCAATCGAGCACGCACCCCTCCTTCAGGAGCTGCCGTGCCTGGGTGACGGTTTTCCAGCCCAGGCTGCTGGATATATATTGGTATGTCAATTGGGCTGCGGGCATAGACAAATGATAGGTCAAGCCATAAGCCACGGCGCATTATACGCGGCTTAGAAACGTTCCTTGCTACGGCAAGAGTTTGGCATGGCCGAAAGATGTCGTCTCCCCTTTCAGGGCGGCGAGAGAAAGTCTCACTGCTCCATCGACCTCGACCCCGCGAGACTATTTCGAGTTTGCCCAGACCCAGGGCGCCATTGTTATTCAAGTGGCACCAGTTTCGGCAGGCACAATGGCCACAGTTTACGTTGCGAAAGGCACCTAACACGGCGAAGGCGTGTGCCATTTCGGTCGACGATTGCCCGTCTCATCTAACGCAAGTAGTTTCGTGAAGGTTTTTGAAGCCACCCATATCTGAAGTGTTTTCCTCGCGGGCGCACAAGGAATAACGCCGTCAGCAGCGCGGCTGTGATGGGGTACCGAAAAAATGGTGCGCTGCAGAAATGCTGCAGCGTCGACGGTTAGGCTGTTCTCTAAGCCTCGTGTCCTATCACCCGTGGGCAATAACCGGCGGCTCCACAAGCAGGTCCTTTCAAAGAGCGAGATCGATCGTGCCTTTTGACGAAGTGGGTTATAGCGACTTCTTTGCCGCTCTGGTGGGCGTTCCGCCGTATCCATATCAGATAGATATGGCGCGTCTACTGATTGCAGGTAAGAACATACTGCTGAGAGCGCCGACCGGAGCTGGAAAGACTCTTGCGGTCCTTGCCCCATTTTTCTACCTATACACACAGAACGGACCTGCGCGATTGATATATGCACTGCCACTCCGAAGCCTCGCAAACAGTATCTATCAAGAGGCGACCGACTTGGCCGGGAAGTTAGGTCTGCCGACCGACGCGCAGCTCGACCAGAGGGGGCGAGAGCGTGTTTCGCCGTTCGTCACCATGCAAACTGGTGAACAGCCCGACGACAAGTTCTTTGATCGAGGGCGAATTATCGTAACAACGTACGACCAGGTGCTGAGCGGGCTGCTCGACGGCCCTTACGGACTTTCGGATCGCCTCCACAATATCAACGCTGCGGCGATTGCTGGTGCACTCGTCGTCTTCGATGAGTTTCACCTGATGGAGCCGGCGCGTGCTTTCCTTACTTCGGTGGCGTTTAGCAACCTTTTCGGAGACCTTTGCCAATCCGTGTGGATGACAGCAACGGCTACTACTGCGTTGGAGGCAATCCTCGTAGATGCTCTTGCTGTGCAAATGGTCCCCGGAGGAGAAATGGGAAGGGAGGAGCTGCTGCAATCGTTGCCTAGTGTGACCCAGGTAACGCGCACGCTCCAGAGTCATGATTACCATTTGACTGCAGATTCTATACTCCGGTCCCATAGAAGCCGATCAGGAGTTGTGGTAAACACCGTGGGCCGAGCACAGCGGATCTTCACCGACTTGAAAGAGAAGTTACGTACTAGACCGACCCCAATCAATCTCATTCTTCTGCATTCGAAATTTTTCAGTGGTGATCGAAGAGCAAAGGAACAGAAACTACGAACTGTCTTTGGCAAGGGATCGCGACACTCGGCGATACTTGTTGCCACCCAGGTTGTCGAGGCAGGCTTAGACATTTCGTGCGACAGCCTCCACACAGAGCTCTGCCCCATGAATGCATTGATCCAGAGAGCCGGCAGGTGTGCGCGTTTTCCTGGCGAAGATGGAACAGTCCATGTCTATCCGTTGCCCGCGGAGGAAAAGGCATGGCTACCGTATGGCGACACGAAAGGCGAGGACGCCACGATGTTGAGAACGCGCCTTGTTCTCGAGCGCTTTCCGACTGGTACGATGAACTACCGCGATGCCGTGACTTGGGTGGAGGAGGTGCATGCCGAAGACGACGCGATCGCTGTCCGCGAAGGCTGGTGGGACAGGCAATCGAAATGTATCGGGCTCATAGAGCAAAACGCGATTCACCGTGCTCCCGTAAGGATAGCGCACCTTATTCGGGGTGACGAAAGCGATACACTGCGTTTGATCGTCGCTAATCATCATGACCTCCCGGCGGCTCCAGGTGAGAGAGAGGCTTTGAGCATTTCTCGGCGCGCATTGTACAGGTTGTTCAATTCGCTACCGCAACCTGTCGGTTCGGTGTGGGACGGGTCCGCGGAGGATCCCTGGAAACCCATCAGGTCCGGAGAGGATATAAGGAAGGCTTACGTGATTTGCCTCCCTCCGCAGGTTGCGGCCTACGATAGTGAGCTCGGCCTTATGCCAGGAGTGCCAGGTTCTCAAGTGAGTCCACGCCGAAGCGAGCCGCCCGCGCCTGGGTACGCACCCTTGCGTGCGGAGTCGTGGGTTGATCATGCTTGCCGCGTCTCGGAAGAGTCTCAACGGCGTCTACAGCGGGAGCGGTTTCAGACGGCGCCTCTGGGGGCGGCAGCCTGGTCTCGATATGGAATTCCGCCTGAGGCGCTGTCGGAAGCTGTTCGGGCGTGCGCACTCCTGCACGATCTTGGGAAGCTCCAGCATGAGTGGCAGGTGTGGGCGGAGACATTCCAAAGGTCGCGCGAGCCTTCCTATGTTCACGTAGTGCCACTGGCTCACACAGACTTCGATCCAGCTAATCCGAACGACCGCAAGCGAGAGCAAGGACTCAAAGTTAGACGCCCGAGACACGCTACCGCCAGCGCATACTATGGCGGCGCCCTTTTGGCGAGGTTGCTGCCCTCCGCGCCTGAGGATTTGCGAGTGCCCATAGCCTCAGCCTGCGCAGCGGCAATACTGGCTCACCATGGCGGCTGGTTTCCGGCGCAAGACGGACAAGGTGGAGGAATCGGGCACCTCTGCAGCGAGTGGGCATCGGCGGTAGAGCAGTCACTGGGCATCACGCCAGATACCGTGGTGATTAGCAAGCTCCAATACGAGGCTGATAAGCGGAGCAGAATGCAGCGACTTCTCGGAGTTTGCTGCAATCGTGACAGCCTGCCACGATGGTGGCCTTTGGTAGCCTTTCTGACAAGAACTGTGAGACTCTCAGATCAGCGCGCAACAGCAGAGGTTTGCTACTATGAATGAGCCCATTACCACAATCTCTGTGCCGAAACTGACTGGTACGCATGCTGACGTACTGGCTGCTGTAGGACTGGCGGACTTATTGCGCACTGCCGACGGTGCCGGAGCCGTGACGGTGATTGACAGGGGATTGGCTTTCGAGGTTCGACCCTCGCAGCCCGTTTCAAAGGATGCAATTGCCATGATTCCTCAGGCGGCAGGTTACCCGTTTCTGAAACCTAATCACAAGGCTAGTATTCCCCCCGGTATCATGGACGTCGTAGACTACAAGGCGGAAAAGGATAAGGTGGAGCGACACAGAAATGCAACCAAGGCTCGATCGGGAACAAGGAAGCTGAGGACTGACGCGGAAGCTCTGGAGCTGATGCAAGCGGAGCAGCCGCGGGAAGACTGGAGCCTCTTGAAAGCGCACAATATCCTACAGGGCTATAAGCCTGCGAATAAGATGCACGCGGCCATACAGCATCTCTCACCCAGTAAGTTCAAGTCCGACATAGTGAGAGCTTTCGAATCCCTGTCAGCTAACGAGGCCTCCGGATTGTCGTGGAAGACAACTCTGGTTCAACTATTCACTCCGAGTGCAGCGAAAGGCTACTGTCGAATCAAGCCCGATCGCACAAAGCGTAATGACAACACCAAGGAGGATTGGGCTGACCCGTTCGTGGAATGGCTCAAGTTCCGTGGCTACTTTCTTGTCGCCTGCGCATTCCATCTGCCGGGGAGCGATATTCGGCTGCTGTGTCCTGTCCCAAGTGACATATCAGTTGGAGCGCTGCAATCTGTTAGCAAGGAACTGAGAAAGTTGCGCATCTACGGACGGAAACCAAAAGTGGACAGTTTATCGGTACTTGGGCTCGCCGAAATCCTCATCCGCCACAGTGAGGAGTTCCATGACCCTGACGCCGAAATCTTTCCGGGTCTGTCTCTTCGGGACAGGAACCCAGCACAGGCGGTCTCAGGAGTGCAGCTGACACACTACCAGTCGATGGGAAACTCAAAGGCAGTGTCAGGGATGGCAACTCTGGCGCTTCCTGGTTGGTTTTCGATTCGCGGCGTTGACGATGCGCGCGTGTGGTTGGAGACTCTCCAAGAGCATCAGCGTGTAGTACGCTCGCTGAAAGACGATCGATCCGACGAGATTGGCTTACTCCTCCGTTATCGAAAGTTCTTGGAACAAAGAGGACCGGCCTCGACATGGAAGTTGATCGAATTCATGGAAACTTATGGAGCGTTTCTTCTACGAGCCCGGGAACAGGATAAGCGTAGACGAATACCCTCGTTCCGGGCCGACTTGTTCAGGAGGTTAGTGATGGAAAGTGCACCAAGGTTAACCGAAGTATTCACAGATCCAGGATTTACGGCTGTAGCGGCTGCCGTTCGCAAGGCTACCGTGAGCGCTCAGGCACAAAAGGCGATGGGCAGGAAAGACTATCGTGAGATCCGGTATGACCTGCTCCCCGATTTGCGAAGGAAAAGGAGCCTTCCAGGGGTACAGCCATTCATCCAGTTGGTCGCGGATTTTGTATCGAAATACAATTCCGAGAACGGACGCCGGAGAGAAATGGGCAAACCTGCACCACGGAACGTGACTACTGAGGAGTTTGAATCGTTTGTCAGACTCGTCGAGAAATTCGGAGCCAGCACAGTAGGGGCTCTGCTGTGTGCGTACGGGTCATGTCGGGAGCCCGATGAAACGGAAGAAAGCGTTGAGACAGCTACGGCTACCTAGGAAGTTTGCAAGTTGACGAAGGAGGATATCAGATGGGTAGATTTAGTTCTCTATCAGTTTGTGCGCGCATTACGCTCGATATGCATAACCTCAACAATGAGGGTACGGAGGGTAATCAGCAGCAGACCCGGATGGTTCACATCATAGATCAATATGGCGAACGGGCAGTAGTTAATGCCATTAGCGGTGATATGTTCAAGCACATATTGGTTGAACACTTGGTTCCTTTGCTGAAGGAGTCGGGCCAACCACTCTCCGAACCGGCTGGCCGACTTGATCCAGACAGAATTACCGCAGACAAGACATTCATTGCAACTGCGGCTGCACACAAGGGAACCAATGCGGAACTGCTCACGACCATTTTGACAGGCTGTAGTCTGACGGATCTGGCCGGGGCGCTGTTCGTCGACAAGGCTATTCCTCGTAAGTCGTGCGTCGAATTCGGCTGGGTCGTGGGTTTACCATCTGACGGTTCGGGTGCGCCGCTTACGGCGACTGAGCAATATTTCCATGTGAAATATGCCGCGGAGAGGGGAGCGGCCGCA
>DATNRD010000206.1:0-3545 GCA_036703665.1 Candidatus Obscuribacterales bacterium | reverse complement strand
CAGGCTTTAAACCATCTGGGTTCGTAGTGAATTCCCTCGCCTGCCAGGAAACGCTTGGCGACAAAGCCGGCAATGCGCCCGTTTACAAGCAGTGCTGCCGTGTTGAACAGGCCGTTGTGGTGCATGAGCGGAAGCCCGACGGATACCACCATTCCGTCGGTGGCTGGAACTATCTCATGCAACATCTGCACTGCCATTCTCTGAACGGCAGGGGAATGAAACATGTCCTCGCAACCATACCCGGTGATGCACAGTTCAGGCAGGCAGAGAATGCTGACCTGCTCCGACCTGGCTTCCCTAATTGCCTCCAGGATGGTCTGCTTGTTGTGCGCCCAGTCGAAGGGTGTCTGGTTCAGTGCGGTCGCCGCAACCTTTATGAGCTTCATGGTCCGGACCTCGGTACAGCCTTCCGCCGCGGCAAAGCAGCGTGGCTGTATCCCGTGTTCCACGCAGCCGAACAAGATTAACCATCAGGCGGCTTGACCGGTAAAGCCCGTGCGTTTGCCAGCGCCGATGTGAACACGTGTGTTCACATCGGCCGGACAGGAGCGAATACTGGGGCAAGAAAAGGCTCAGCGCCTCAGTAGGAATCGTCTTCCTCTTCGTCCTCTTCGTCGCAGCATTCATCGAGCGCCATGGACAAGGACGCCAGCAGGAAGCGCGTCGCCACATCCACGGCCTTATCCGGCGTCACGCCGACTTCGCCCAGCGCTTTCACCCAGTGAACAATTTCGCCCAGAAGGCGCCTGTCGAACAACGGCTCATCCTCAACCTCGATCTGCCGGGCACCCTTTTCCTCAAATGTGGTTCTTCGTGTCATCGTCAGCTCCTCGCGCGGAATCTAGCAGCGTCTGCAATTGTACCGACTTCACATACGAACCCGGACCCGCCACTCGATGAAATATTTACGAAGTGTCGCCAGACCGGCTGCGCGGCATGCCCCCGGACCGCCTGGCCCCATGAACGGCTGAACTTGACCTACCAGACCGGACTGGCCCCGCTGCACCGGGACTGGTGACACTCTCCGGGGCCGGCAGCCGTACCGATTGCCCCCATGCATCCTTAGCGAGGTCTGGACTTGGGCAGCCTCGATGCGTCGTGGTGGAACGTGAACTGAATTTGAGCAACGGGCTTCAATGTCTCGGGCAATGGGTCAAACGGCGCAGCTGCATTAATCGCGGCCACTGCCTGGGCATTTGCCTCTACCAGTGGGCTCGATTTGACGAGCTTCACATCCTTCACACTGCCGTCGGCATTGACCCGAAAAGATGCAACTATATCGCTGTCATGATTCGCCCGCGGAGGACGCCAGGCAGCCTTTATTCTGAATTGCACGGCTTGTACGTACTGTTGCGGCGTCCTGGAGGCCGCCGTCGAGGCCAGCAGGACGTCGGCTTGTTCGCCTCTACCGGTTTTGCGCAGCACACACGCATAATCTCGCGCGATCCTGTCGTAGTCATCGGTCTTGTCCAGCGCTGCTTTCTTCAAAGCAGCCAGTGCGGCTTCATAGGCATGCAACGATTTTTCGTATTGTTCTTGAAGCAAGAAGGTGAGACCGAGGTCAGCTCCGGACCGCGCTTCCGCAACGGGATCCGAAGCCTCTTTAGCAACCTCCGCAGCTCGTTCAAAGTAAGGCTGTGCTCTGTAATACAACTTCTGACGCAGATACAATCGTCCCAGTGCAGTTGAACACGCGATTCGCAGCCCGGCTATTTCTCTGCCCTGGAGAGTCTTCAGATGACTGTCTAGCCGCTCTAAAACACGTTCGGCATCAGAATATTCCTCATCGGCGATCAGCGAGTTCGCTTTTTGGAACTGCTGTTGCCAGATTTTTCTCGCCTCTCCCACACGCCCTATCTTGACTAAAGAACTGGCTTTATGCAGAGCGCGGTAATCAGGATTATCAACTTCGCTGTACCAGCAGAACCATACGAGGCCTACAATCAACGCCACGCCGCCCAGCGCATAGTTGTTTTGTTTCTTGGCCTGGTCCGTGAGCACGCGACGGCCCACTGGATCGAGACGCAACAAGAAATTGAAGAAAGTGTGAGCACAGAAGTAACCGAGCAGGCTGACAAGCAAGAATGCTCTTGCTGGCGGAATAATCCAGACTACCCAGTAAAGTCCGGTCTGCATACTGGTACTGAGCGAGGAGAACCACAGACCGATCTCCAGCATGCTGTGGTAGATGGGGTTTCGCGCCTTGAGCGCCTCTACCACGCCTTCGTATGCCCATTTGGAATTTGGATCGATACGCAAGGCCTCACGGAAATGGTCGACAGCTTCCGAGACAGATCCACGGCGAACCAGCAGCCAGCCCATGTTGGCATGGGTGTCTGAATTCTCCGGGTCGATCTGCAGAGCGTGCTGCAGCGATACGGCAGCCTCCTCCGTCCTGCCCATGTGCGTCAGCGCTTTGGCTCTGGCGTTTATGCAGTCGACATGTTCCGGATCATTAGCCAGCCCTTGCTCGGCCACCTTTAGCATCGCAGGCCAATCATTCTCGCAATCAGCAATGAAAGCCGCCGTAGAGTAGAAGAGAGGCTGCACCGGGTTTAGCTTCAACGCTTGCCGGATGGCCGACTTCGCTTCTTTCAGCCGGTTCGACTTCAAGCTCGGAAGCGTAAGGGCGTAGTATGCAAAGGCATTTTCAGGATCCAGCTTGATTGCTTCTTTCGCCTCGCGTATGGCGTCGCCGTGCTTCCGTTGTGCATCGAGCGAACAAGCCAGCATGGCATGAGTGGTGGAGTCCTGCGGCGTCTCCGCCAGGGCCTTGCGAAATTCTCGCTCGGCGTCGCTGTACCGATGCTGAATGTAAAGAATGCGACCTCTCTCAAAATGAGCGCTCATTTTATGTTCAGATACTTCAAGATATCGTCGTACAGTCCGCCTTCGTTGGCATATACGGCATAGTTTCTGGCTGACGAAAACCACTCACTGGTAGAGGGTTTGACGGCTCTGAGCGATCGTTCTAGATCTCTGGTTGTGATCGGCTTGGGAATGCCCTCTTTCATCGCCTCCGCAATCTTGCCCTCGACGACCATGTCAACCAACGCCTTTAGATCAGCACCAGAGAACTTGTCGGTCTTTTTCCCAAGCAAATCGAAATCAACGTTCTCCAGCGGTTTTCCTTGCAGCAGCAATCGGAGAATCGCCGCACGGGCCTGAGCGTCCGGCGGTGGAACGAAGAGAATGCGGTCAAAGCGACCGGGACGCCTGAATGCGGGATCCACATGCCAGGGTGCATTCGTAGCAGCCAGAATGAGCAATCCCTCGTTATCCGTATCGACGCCGTCGAGCTCGTTGAGAAACTGATTGATCAGATGCCGGCCGGCACTGTGCTTCATGTCCGAGCGACTGGCTGCAAGCGCGTCAACCTCGTCGAAAAACAAGACACACGGCTTGTTGGCTCGGGCCAGCTCGAATATATGATGCAGGTTCCGCTCGCTTGTGCCGATCCACATATCCAGAACATGATGCAGCCCGATGGCCAGAAAGCGTGCGTCGATCTCGCCTGCAGTAGCCCTGGCAAGGTAAGTCTTGCC
>DATNRD010000205.1:0-3184 GCA_036703665.1 Candidatus Obscuribacterales bacterium | reverse complement strand
CCGTTTTCGGAGGCTATCTGTCCTTTGACCGTAGCGACAGCACCGGATCGCTCTCCCGCCACGACAATCTTCTTCTGGGCTGGGGCACCGGGCATGGTGGCGCCACCGGTAAAGAAGCTGTATGCCCATGCCGCCGCCAGTGATACCACAGCCCCGGCCATGAACCCTATCGTGAGATAGAAGCTCGGCGCACGGCGCGACGGCTGCAAGAAGTCGTGATTGACACCAGGCCACAAGGCTTCGAGTTCGGCTGTCTTCGGCAAGTCAGGCTCCTCGAGCCTCGACTCGACGCCGGCGGACCTGAGCCCGGAGCCGCCGCCCAGGTAGGACTCTCGCGGGGCGCTGTAAGGCTCACGTATAAACTCAGGTACAGACTCAAATTCCAATTTCTCTCTCTCGCAATTAATCACTGGTGATCTCCCATGTGAAGCGTCGAGGGTAGAAGTCAACGACCTTGCTCAGAGACTTAGGCTAACAGAACCAGCTGAGCCAACGAAGCATATTATCGGAATTGTCACTAGAAAGTCAAACTTCTTCATAGTGCTTCCGGATCCCCGCCACGACTGGAATTTACCACCGTCCAGCGACACGCGGGCTGGCGTCCGGATTGGGAAAAACCCGCATGGGAGAAGGATAGCTTAAATATTTGACAACCTTGGCAATTCTTCAATCATCGGGCTGAACAATAATTGAACTCCGCCCATGTTCCCGCTTGCAACCCGCTCGGGCGCACACAGGCGCCAGGCAGGGCAAAAGATTCACATCATGACAAGCCTGCCTCCGGCCTGCCGCAGCTCAATCCCGAGCATATGCATCCGATATGTCACAGCGATGATCGCCGCCTGCACTTGCCGCGGCACAGTTTAGGGCGCTCTAAACCGCCCCGCCCCTTCCCCTTGAAGACCGCAAACAATTCACATGTAAATTCGCACATTCTCCTGGACCGGTGTCATGTAGAGGCAGGCACCGGGAATATAGAAAGAGCTGGCATTGGCAACCAACAAGCGAGGGAATCTCATGGGCGAAGGTTCAGTGGATCAGCCGGGGGCGGGGGATCCCGGGGCTGAAAATCGGCTTGCCTCCGGACGCTCTGACGATGCTGAAACCTCCGGCAACGGGCTCCAAGACGAACGGGACGATGCACGACGTTCCGGCAATGGTGCGGAATCACAACCGAACGGCGCGGCCCGCGACGGACGGGCAAAACGCAACCCCAGACCGACCCTCATCGACCTGGAGGTCTCCCAGGATATAGTCGCCCGATCCGCATCACCGGCTCCACCACCGCCTACCAGATACAGCGGTGAAATGGCTCAGTCGCTCCTGCCCATCGAAAGCTATAGAACGGCAACGGAATGCGAGGCTCGCTGGGAACTGATGAAAGGAACAGACCGCTGCCGCCGCTGCCTGTTGTGTGGTTTGAACGTCTATGACTTCACCGACATGGAGCTGCCAGAGGCAATGAAGGTGATCCGTGACGCAGAGGCGAAGGAGGACTGCACTCTCTACAGAAGGCGCGACGGCAGATTTCTCACCGCCGACTGCCCACTGGCGGCCGGCAGACGAAAGCGCATGCGGATGATGGCACTGGCGGCAATCATCCTGCTGGCCGTGGCAGTCGCGGTCATCGCCCTCATGCTGCGTGCCCGCTGATAAGCGCAACACCGTTCGCCTGAGCCCGGGGCGCGGGCATCCGTGCGCCAGGCGGCACGCCTGCGCTCCCAGGTTCTCATCCACATCCAATGCGAAGCGAACGGTATTGCGCTGAGAAACCGTCAGCGCGCCTGATTGGCAGTCTGTTTCGGCCGCGGTGACAGTACCTGCTCGCGAATGTTCTTCATGGTTTGAGGGCCGGCGGCAATCACCATCGTCGCCTGATCAGGCTTGAGTATGCTCCTTATAGTCCGGTTGACCGACTCGGCAGTGGAGGCAGAAATGGCACCGACCAGGCGTGGAACGAAGTCCGCTTCGCCCCCGGCCATCACGGAATCCAGGATCGATCGAGCAGCCACCGAAAGGTTGGCCATCTGCCGCACCGGCACGGACCCCGTCAGGTAGCGCTTGACCTCGACCAGCTCTTCAGGGGCCACGCCGGTCTTAGCCAACTTCCTGGTTTCGGACAGCAGCGCTTGCATTGCCCGGGCCATCGCATCCGCCGGCGACACCAGAGAAAGCGACCACTTGAGTAAGTTCCCGACGGGCTCCAGGCGCGACTGTACAGCATCGAGCCCCACCTTCTGCGCAAGCACAGGCTCGGCGCCCCACAACTGCCCAACCCTGGCAATAATCGGGTGGCCGACCAGGGCGCAATCGGCAGCCATAACCTGCGCGTATTCCTGCTGGCTGCGAGGAGCGCCCAGCAACTGTCCGAGACACATCATGCTCTCGGCGCCTTCTCTGGTCGGCAGTGTGGCCCTCATAACCTTCCGGCTGGCTACCTGGACAGGCGGACGCGGGTGACTTGCCTTACCCGTCCAGGTCGCGCAGGCCTTTTCCAACACTTGCACCGCTTGCTCGACGGTGATATCCCCGGCTATGACAATTGTCGTTAAGCCAGGAACGATGTACTGCTGATGAAAGCTCTTCAAGTCCGCAGCCCTCAGAGCAGCGATTGAACGGGTCAGGTCTGCCGAATCTCCGGGATAATACGCGGAACCCGGAACTATCAGGCTCCTGACCAATGCCCTGTCCACTCGCCCCGGCAGCGATTCGTCGCTACGCTTGATCGACCCGGACACCTCCTGCTTGGCCTTTTCCACATCGGCCTCGGCAAAGGCCGGGCCAGTCAAGATATCGGCTAGATTACCCGCCTGCAGCGCGAAATCTCTGGACAGGCAGCGCGTCTGAAATGTAATGGTCTCCGTGCCACCCTCGAACCTCAGCATCGCCGGCGGTGGCAGACCGATGTCTTCCTGGAGCTGCCATAACTGCAAGCGGTTATGCCTGGACGAACCATAGTTCAGGCACGCCGCCGTGACCGCGCTGACGCCCCGCTTCCCGGGCGGGTCGTACACGTCACCGGCCCGGACGGCGCCGATAATCTGAACAATCGGCACCAGGTGGCTCTCCAGTATCACAACCGTGAGGCCGTTTTTGAGGACGCGTTGCTGAATGGTCCTCGATCTTGGTTCGGTCAGTTCGCTCCTGACGCCGCCGATTTTCGGCATGGGCGGAAGCAGCGGTG
>DATNRD010000204.1:0-3532 GCA_036703665.1 Candidatus Obscuribacterales bacterium | reverse complement strand
CCTGCGCCTGCCGCTATCGTCGATTGTTTCGGTCTCTTACGATTTCCGCGGAACGCACATCCTGGAACAAATGCTTACCTGGAAGTTCATTGTCGCGCTCTCCTTTTTTGCGCTGGCATCGCTGAGCAGCTGGCTGCTCTGGGGGCCCAAGTCGAGTCGCAGGCTGAACGCTCGCTACCAAAATCCCAGTCCGACCGAGGCACGCCCACGGGGCAAGTGAAGAAGCGTTGATGGAACGACAGACAGCCAGGTAAGAGCGGCAGAGCGAAGGTGCCGAGCTTGCCTGGCGCCGGAGCATGCAAACATCGCCAAGCCGCAGAGCCAACGAACAAGGCGGCGTAGCCGCCAGTCGCCGCCGGGCGCTCTGTCGTGCGGAGGAGGCGAAGGAATGAGCCGGCGAAGCGCTCGCCTAAGAAACCAACCCGGCAAAAGACAACGCCAGAACGCCCGTTCCAAACACGAGTCGATAGGCCACGAAACACCAGGTCGAGTGGTTGCTCAGGAAGCGGATCAGCCAGGCGATGGACAGATAGCTGACAACCGTGGAGGTGCAGAACCCTGCCGCCAGGTTGATCCAACCGGTCTGGTCCACACCGTGGGCAACAAGCTCCCTGAGCTCCAACAATCCACTCAGGATAATGGCCGGGATGCCAAGAAGGAAACTGAAGCGGGCCGCATCGTCTCTCTTCATGTTGAGGAAGAGGGCGAATGTCAACGTTGATCCGCTGCGCGAGCATCCAGGTACCAGCGCCAAGGCCTGTCCCAGCCCGACAATAAACCCGTCGAGCGGACCCATGTCGCTGATTTCGCGCCGCCTGCTACCGAGTTTCTCGGCAGCAGCCAGGAGAAGTCCCATGATTATGGAAGCAGCAGCGATCAGCGGCAGGGAGCGGAAAGGCCCGTGCGGCTGTTCGAGCAAACCCTTGAGCGCCAGCCCGATTACCGAGATAGGCAGCGTCCCCAACGCCACGGCCGCCAGCAGACGCAAGTGCTGGTTGTGCCATTGACGATCCACCAGCGCCCTTGCCGAGGCCATTCCTATTGTAGCCAGATCCCGGCCAAAGTAGGCCAGCACAGCCAGAACGGAGCCCAACTGAATGACTGCGGAATACGCGACGCCGGGATCCTCCCACCCGATCAGCGCGGGCACGACGCGCAGGTGCGCCGTGCTGCTGATTGGTAAGAACTCTGTCAGCCCTTGAACGATTCCCAGTATTAAGGCTTCGACGACGGACATGGGGTCTCCCGGCTTCAAGCGTCCATTTAAGCAAAACGCGACCGGCGATGGCCTACCGGTTGAGGCAGCCGTCACCGTTTGTGATAACCAAACCGCTACTTGCCCTTGTCTTCCTCGGCGGAAGCAACTTCGCCGTTGCCCGAATCCTCAACCGGATGCGTGCGCGATTTGATAAAGCTGGTATCCGGCTTCGTCGTTTTGACCCAGCCGAAAAGACCTTGCCGCTGCCCTGCTTCTTTGCTTTCGGACTCCTCTTGCGGCGCGCTCGCCCCCAATATGTGGAGCAGCTCGTCGAGGCTGTGCCTGGCTTGATCGCTCATTTCTACAAACTCGAGGCCTATGCTGGTGCGGTTGTGCAGCCAGTTATAGTCGGTCCTGATCACCCGGCACTTCACTGGAATCTCTCCGGAATGCGTCTCGATAACAATCTCAGCTTCGTCGCCCGGGACAAAATCAGCTTCCGCGTCGCGGCAAGACGCCTCCAGCCCCAGTCCCGAGCTGGAGACGTTGCGGCTTCGCAGTTCGTATACGCGCTTACTCTTGGATTCCCCGGCAAGTCGCACCGGACAATCCAAGGGCAGTCTCTGCGCGCGACGCCTTTGCACCTGGGGCTCGAACTTGGGCAAGCTGCATTCCATTACTGTATGGCCGCCTACAATCCGCGCTCCCGTGACGGTGGTCGCCCATAGCCCGGCAAAAGGCACAATCGGTGAATCCGGAACGATCCACAGGCGGGCACCCTTAGGCAATACTTGATTGGGTTCTTTGCTCGTCTTGAGTTGGACGAATATCTTGTTTCCTTCTCGCTCTACTACTGTCGCGCGCCCGAAGCCGACCTGGCCGGGAGCGAGCTCCACCTTTACCTTGAAAGACTTGCCAGTCTGGAACGTCGTCACCTTTGCGTCTCAAAGCCGCCAACCATCTCAATTATCCTACACCCCCACTTAGCAAGGATGGAAAGGAAGATCCACTAACGCTATCATAGGGAATCACAATCAGGGGCATCACCTCGCAAAATCTCTCATTTCTAAACCGGGCATTTGTAAGGACAAGTCTCCACATGACCAGCGCTGTTCAAAGTCAAGAATCTCAGAAGCTGACCGCCCTTTATGAGGCAGACGTGCTGCTGCAGCGGGCCCGACGATTGGCGGCATTGGGGCGCTCTTCGGAAGCGGAGCAAGCAATCAAGCAAGCAGTCGAGAAACGCCGTTCCGTGCTCGGTGCCGACGATGCTCAGGTAGCCTTTGCCATGCAGGCTCTGGGCGACCTGTACCGTCGGATGCACAGATACGATGAGGCCGAGGCGCAGCTCAAGCAAGCACTTGAAATCGTTGAAAAGGCTTATTATGCCGAGCACGCCAACGTCGCCATGGTGCTTTACTCCCAGGCACACGCATTTGTCGCGCAGGGCAAATATACCGAAGCCGAGCCGGTACTGAAGCGCGCCTTGGACATCTGCGGCAAGACGCTGACAGCGGAACACCGTCTGGCCCTCGAAATCACGAAAAGTCTGTCGATGGTTTACAGACAGCTGGGGAAGTTCAGCGACGCCGAGCAGTTGCTGACCAAAGCCATCAAGCACGTCGACACGCCGCTGGGACCGCTTGCCGATTTTCAATTCGAACTGGCGCAGGTCTACCAGGGTGCAGGCAAGAACGAAGAAGCAGAAAAGGCGTACAAGCTGGCTGCTGCCGCTTTCGAAAAACGCGCGCGCTTCGCCAGGCTGGCCGACTGCCTGGAGAGCTACGCGCAATTCCTGAAAGCCCTCAATCGCGGTGACGAGGCAAACCGGATAGCCAACAAGGCCAAGATATACGCCGGCTTCGGTCAGGACCCGCAGGAAGAAAATGCCTTCCTGCCGTCGACGCTCCTGCGTACATAACGTCACCAAGCGCCAGTCCTGCCTGACCAAGACACCAGGCAGTCGCTCCGGCCCTTCCGCTCACCACATCGTTCTGAGCGCTGCCTTCCCTTGTCATTCTGAGCGCTGCGAAGAATCCCAGCTTCATAACGCAGCCAGTCACTCTACCTGGGATTCTTCGTCGCTTCGCTCCTCAGAATGACAATTCACTTGGCTTGACTGGTGTCATGGAAGCGCAGCCTTCCCTTGTCATTCTGAGATTGTATGTAGAGCGCGGAATTGAAAAGCCGGCAGCTCGACTTAAGACTCAGAGAGCTTGTGACCTCCATGCAGCGTGACAGCTTTAGCTATCACGCTGCATGGAGGGATAGGGAGCAAGGGAAGTCCGGATTTCAAGGGTTTCTGCAAAAACCAAAATGGGCACAGAGTGCTTG
>DATNRD010000203.1:0-6782 GCA_036703665.1 Candidatus Obscuribacterales bacterium | reverse complement strand
CTCGACCTGTCCGAGCCACTCACCCACAGGCTCAGGAAGGTCGCTCAAGAGCTTCCCTTCGACACCACGATACCTGGCCAGTTTTTCGATCCAGTTGCCGAGCGCTCCCGGGTCATACTTTCCCTCTTCAAGCAGAAGCGCCGCATGAACGAGATCACGCGGGCGCTCCATCCCTGTCTCCAGAAACAAGCTTATCTTGTCGCCGGCAATGTATTCGCGGCTCGCTGTCGTAATATGCGGGTTCGGTATGTCCGCAAAGCCGAGCACGTCGCGGCCGCTCACTTGTTGTACCGGCACTCCCTGCGGCTTCATGCCGGCATCTATCTGAATTGACGTAAACGATCCATCGCCAACAGCAACTTGCACGTAGATCTTCGCCACTGCATGATCTGCCCGAAGACCGATTATTTGAGCCGCTCCGGTTGGTTGAAAGTGGAAATGATCCTCTCCTTCAGCCATCAGATTCTCAAGAACGTATGCAGTACAGACCTGATAAGCCTTATCCTGATTCATTCCCTGAAGCTCAGGCTTGTCTATCAACATGTCTATGTCGGCAGTGTACGGACTCGGACTCACCAGTGTGCGAACGCCGAAACCGCCCTTCACCGCCACCTCTCTGGCATCAAAGCGCGACACGGCTCACTCGAGGGCAAAGTCGCGTTGGACCTCGGCAATCCGCGCTGGATCGCCCTTAGCC
The DNA here is from genome assembly GCA_036703665.1 of Candidatus Obscuribacterales bacterium. GTDB lineage: Bacteria > Cyanobacteriota > Vampirovibrionia > Obscuribacterales > Obscuribacteraceae > DATNRD01. Next base: position 6,085 of record DATNRD010000203.1, on the reverse strand, counting down.
TCTGCCTCTACCGCGGCTAAGACAGCCTCCTTGAAGTCTCTTTCGTTATCGAATTTCATCGCTCATGGCATAGTTGACCCTGGCAAGCGCAGTCACTAGCCTCTCCTTTTGCTCTCGGGATAAGCCGGCCTCTTTCATGTGTTTTGGTGTGATTAGGAATCGGTCCAGCGCGGTCTTCAAGCCATCCAGCACATAGTCGTAATCAATGAGCCTCGTATCGAGCAGATCGATGATCGTCTTTAATGGCGTGGTTACCGGCAGCCCGTGAACACGCTCCCAGTCAGAGCGCGCAAGTGTCCGCTTATGCAAGACCATCCGACCGGGCGGATCGCTGTGCCGGCGGAAGTGCTTCGGTACAGTAAGGTCAGTGACCGGCGGCACATATGTGCTCAGGTTATGCAGATAGAGGGCCGTCCCATGCGACAAGACTCCTTCCGGCTCGCCGTCGCGGTTAAGGGCCCAAAGATAGACCACGACAAAGTCCTCTTGATGCGTCAGTCTCGGGAAGTACTTAAGCCGGAAGATGCCACGTCCCTTGCGAAGCCAGTGGCCTTCCTTCACATGGTAAGCCTGGAGCTGCCGCGAATAGCCGAGCCTTCTTGCCTGGCTGGCCGAAAAGAAGCCCTGCTGACTCTGAGCCAGGCTGTACAGTTCGTCAAAACCTGGTTCTACTCTTTTCGGATACATGCCAAGAATTCCTTGACTAATATCCAGTATAAAGGTCAAGTGATTTTTGTCAATTATTCTACTCGGCCTCTGGACAGCCGATCTTGGAGGCAAAATACCCGGAGCGATCCCAGAAAGACTCCAGCCCAGCCTCGTTCAGCCTGCGCTTGGGTGGTCCCTCTATGAATGGGAGCGCCGACCAGTAAATGTTGCGTCCGATCAGCCTCTCCAGCCGCTTCAGCGTCGTCAGCACAGCGTCCAAATCTCCCTGAGCGTGTACTTTAAGCACTCGACATAAATGCTCGTCCAGGGTCAGTCCCGCCGATTGAGCCTGGGCTACCAGCCTGTCGACGACGTCCTCATCCAGGTCTACGATCACCCGCAATTTCTTTTGAGTTGGCATAATCACTCTGGCTAGGCTACGCCGCACATCGTGAATGTGGAGATCCTTTATACCAGCTCGTTTAAGCAGCCGCGCCCAGGCCCGCCTAGGCTCGACATAGTGGCCGGTCCGGCCGTTGCCGGGGAAAACGTACTCGCCTGACGCATGTTTTTTCCGCCGTTTCAGGATCTCAATCTCAGTCGGGCTCAAGGCCAGCGTCAGGGACTGGAGATTTTTCATGGTCTCTCCAGGAATGTTCCAGTGGCCTTCCTTCAGGTCGAGATCCCACCAACGCATCGAGAGGACATTCGACTTCCTCTGACCGGTCAGCAGACAGAGCGTGACAAAGTCTTTGAAGTCCGGATCTGGCTCACTGTCAATTGCCTGGAAGAAGCTATCCAGCTCGCCTGGCTGCAATACACGATCTCAGGGCTGGTCGGTATACTCGCTGATACCCGCCGCCGGATTATCGCCACTGTAAAGCTGCCACCGGATCGCCTTGTTGTCAGCTCCTATTGTCTGCATACCACGGAAACCGTCTTTGCAGCCCGATCGGGTTGCTGCGGGGACTTTGAAGTCACACTGGTGATGGTGCAAGAGAACACGGTTCCATGTCTAACGATGTGGGATCACAACCCAAGGTCTCCTGAAGCAAGGATTTGCTTCTTCACGCACTCAGTTCTGAGCTCTGCAAGTCGCTCAGCCTCTTCTTGGTGGCCATTCAGATCACACACCTCTGCCAGGCGATCCAGCAAGGCCAACATCCCCTCGCTAGTAGAGTCGCACTGGCTCCGTACGTCATCGTTTTCCGAGTCATTGTTGTGGGCGCTACCAGAGCCGTGTCAGCAAGCAGGCACAGGGCGTCCCACTGCTTGAGGCAATAGGTGAAGGCTTCTCCGTAACGTTTCGGCCAAGACAGGTCACCCGCCTCGAAACTGTCATCCTGTGGTCCTTCACTGCCGCCCAGGATAAGCTCCGCTCGAAGGATCTCGTGTCTTGAAGCAAAATAGTTCCCTCGGTCGCGCAGCCCCCCTGAGCGGATGCTGTGGATGCGAAGCCGGGCCGCTGGAGCATGCGAAGGGCTTCCTCAGGACCGCTTTCGCTCGTAAGAGGATGACAGTTTCCGGGTTCGATCACCTGTGCTGGCCGAGGCGTTACTGGTCTGCAATCGCAAGCGCTCAGCTCCGCACATCTGGCAGGGCGCACGTACACATTCGCGTGGCCTTGATGCCTGTTTCTGCGTGCAGTCACCAGCCGCCAGTCCCTAAAGAATTGCACGTGTCAGCTGTACACAATTCTCAATTTCATGCGCGCTGCCTCGGTCATCGATCCACAATAAAACTACTACTGGTAGCACGAAATGATGCCGGAATTGCAAATGCGCAAAGGAGTAACTCTCAAGGAGCAAGCTATGAAACATTCAGCACAAAAGACGATGCAGGCGGTAGCTATCGACAGATTTGGTGGCATCGACTTGATGAAAGTGCGGGAGTTGCCCATCCCTCAAGTCGGCCCCGGCGAGGTTCTCATCCGTGTGGCAACGGCAGGTGTTGGTGTGTGGGACCCCTTCGAGCGCGAGGGAGGTTTTGCCGAGCTGTTCGGAGTCGAGGCACAATTTCCTTACGTTCTGGGCTCCGATGGCGCAGGGACGGTCGAAGCAGTCGGCAAAGGCGTGACCCGCTTCAAGCCGGGCGACCGCGTGTATGCATTCAGCCTGGTCAACCCCAAGGGCGGATTCTACGCCGAATACGCGGTGGTAAAAGCCGATGATGTCTCGCATATCCCAAGCACGGTCAAGGCCGAAGACGCCGGCGCAATGCCGGTTGATGCCATGACGGCACTGCGCGGGTTGGACGATACGCTGAAATTGAAGAAGGGCGAATCTTTGATGATCTTTGGCGCCAGCGGTGGCATTGGCCACCTGGCCGTTCAGCTCGCTAAGCGGATGGGTGCCCGCGTTTTTGCGGTGGCATCAGGCGACGATGGGGTGAAGCTATGCAAGCGTTTGGGTGCCGATGCCGTCGTTGACGGGCACAAGGATGACGTCGCCGTAGCCGCCCGCAAATTCGCGCCCGAGGGTCTTGACGCGGCTTTGGTTACAGCCGGCGGCGAGGCCGCAGACAAGGCGTTGACCGCAATGCGCAGGGGCGGGCGCGTCGCCTATCCCAACGGAGTCGAGCCCGAGCCAAAGGCGCCGACAGGCGTGAAAGTAGAAGCCTACGACGGCATGCCGGATCGCGAAGCAATCAAAAAGCTGAACAGACTCATCGAAGCGGGCCCTTTTGAAGTCCACATTGCGCACACGTTTTCACTCGACCAGGCAAGGGACGCGCATCGGGCGCTAAAAAAGCACTTTCTCGGAAAACTCGCCCTGCGACCGCATTGATTCAAATCCGCCCCGTGGTCGCTCCACTACTCCTCTCGTCAGTCTGAGCAAAGAAAATTCGCGGCAACATGAAAAAACTCATCAATGACCCGAAGACAGTCGTTCGCGAGATGCTCGAAGGCGTGGTTGCACTGGCACCGGGATGCGCCTTGCTGCAGAACGAGAATGTAATCGTCCGCAACCCACTGCCACCGCCGGCGGAAAGACCAGTCGCAATACTGTCCGGCGGCGGCAGCGGGCACGAGCCTGCGCACGCCGGATTCGTCGGCCCAGGCCTGCTTACAGCGGCGGTCGCGGGCGACATCTTCACGTCACCAAGTGCTGATGCGATATTGTCCGCGATGAGGGCAGTGGCGGGTCCAGCCGGGGCAGTTCTGATCGTCAAGAACTACACCGGCGACCGTCTCAATTTCGGCCTTGCTGCGGAAATGGCGCGCAGCCAGGGTATACCGACGCAAGTGGTCGTTGTGGCCGACGATGTCGCCTTGCGCCACACGGTCCCGAAAAATCGCAGGCGCGGGATCGCCGGCACGATCCTGGTCCACAAGATCGCAGGTGCCGCGGCGGCATCGGGCTTGGCGCTTGACGATGTCGCAACCATAGCGCAAGCGGCGGCAGCTGACCTGGGCTCGATGGGAGTCGCACTGGGTGCCTGCACCCTCCCAACCGTGGGGCGACCCGGATTCACGCTCGGCGACGACGAGGTCGAACTCGGGCTCGGCATTCATGGAGAGCCAGGAGTCGAGCGCGGCAAGATGCGAACGGCAGACGCTCTCGTGGAGCTGATGCTGGACACCATCAATGAGGATCTGGCGCTGGCCAACGGAAAGCGTGTCGCTCTGTTGGTCAACGGATTGGGTGCGACCCCTCCCATCGAGCTTTCGATCGTCACGCGGGCTGCCCTGGCAATCCTGGCTCGCAGGGGTATTGCAGTCGAGCGCGCCTGGACAGGCACCTTTCTGTCGGCCCTGGACATGCCCGGATGTTCTCTGTCACTCCTTCGCCTGGATGATCAAAGGCTAGCCCTGCTTGATGCCGAGGCACAAGCTCCTGCATGGCCCGGCAGGGGCATTCTGAACACCGCACCAGCGATCGCGCCTGGCCCCGAGATGTACCAGCACGCGGCGGAAGAGCTGCGCTCCCGCCTGTCTGAGGAATCGAAGCTCGTACGCCGATTGGCTTTGGCAGCGGCTCAAGCCCTGATCGATGCGGAGAGGACTCTGACGGATCTCGATACGCGGGCCGGAGATGGTGACCTTGGCACCAACATGGCGCGCGGCGCGGCTGCCGTACGCAATCTACCTGAGACAGGGTGGGAATCTCCCTCCAGTGCGCTGGCGGCCATGGGAGATGCGCTTCGCCGCGCGATTGGCGGCAGTTCCGGCCCCTTCTATGGCGCAGCCTTGCTGCGCGCGTCGCGTCGGCTGGCTGAGGAAACGTCGCCCACCCCCAGAGCCTGGGCTGACTCATTGATGCTGGCCGCTCAGGCCGTCGCGGAGCTGGGCGGTGCCGTGCCCGGCGACCGCACAATGCTGGACGCCCTGTTTTCGGCTGCAAAAGCGGCTTCCACAGCTGTATCCGCAGGCCACTCGGCTGAGGCTGCTCTGACTGCCTGCGCGGCCGCCGCCGAGGAAGGAGCCAAGGCCACAGCCGCGATGCAACCCAAACTGGGGCGCGCCAGCTATTTGGGAGACCGAGCACTGGGCGTGCCGGACGGCGGAGCCGTGGCCGTTGCCGTCTGGCTAAAGGCTCTCGCGACAGAACTCGCAGCGAAAGAAAACGACAAACCCCAGACAGAAAAGATCTGATAGAGCATTTGACGCGACTCTAGTTTTATCGCCTCCTTTCCGTTCCTCTAGTTCCTCAAATGATCCGGGCCCATCTTCTTCGAAGCCGCGCCCTGGGTATCTGCAACCAAAGACGCTTGTGCGAGGCTAGAATAAACAAGTCGCTGCCGAGAAAATAAGCAGGGCGCTGAACTTGGCGGACGGGCGCGTCCTTCTCCCAGGACAACCGACCTTGCCCGGTCGCAGCAGACAAAGGTTTCCAATACTTTACAGGAGGGGATGTTGCTGCGCCTGCACCACTTGAACAATCTGGCCGCTATCGCCGGCGCCGCTTGGCTGGCGATCTTCATCGCCGTTATCAGTACGCTGTGCCCTGTGGCCGCTAACGACGTCCCACCCTCAGCCGCGGTGCGAGCGCGGTCCGGCGAAAGGGACATGGTGTGGATTCCCGGGGGATCGTTCAAGATGGGATGCGCTGACGAATCATTCGGTGACACGCGTCCCATTCACGAAGTCCACCTGAGCGGCTTCTGGCTGGACCGCACACCAGTAACCAATGAGCAGTTCGCCGAGTTTGTTGCGGCCACCGGTTATGTCACCGCAGCCGAAAGAAAGCCTGATCCAAAGGACTTTCCCGGCGCGCCTCCGGAGGATCTGGTCCCCGGCTCTCTGGTTTTTTCGCCGCCCCCAAAACCGGTTTCGCTGAATCATCCTCACCAGTGGTGGCGCTATGTGCCGGGCGCCAGCTGGAAGCACCCGCAGGGACCCGCCAGCAGCATACAGGACAAGTTACGGCATCCTGTTGTCCATGTCGCATTCGAGGACGCGGTCGCATACGCTAAATGGGCAGGAAAGCGCTTGCCG
>DATNRD010000202.1:0-3704 GCA_036703665.1 Candidatus Obscuribacterales bacterium | reverse complement strand
AACTGATGCCATGCCTGATAGACAACGGCCATCCCACCGCTGGCAATGAGCGCCAAGACTACGTAACGATCCGCAATGATGGTTCCAACCAGCTCATCAATTTTTATGGGCGTCGGAACAAGCGAGCCGGCATCCGTCGGGCAGGTGGTTTGGTCTGCGCCGAAATATCCGCCGCAGATTTTGCAATAATTGCGCATCGCTTCTGTTGCGCTGCTCTTGAGTGATTGAGCCTGAGCAACAGCAGGCGGAGCACGCCTCAGCAGTGCCTTGACGCGCGCTGACAGCTCCTTGAGGTGAAACGGCTTGACCAGATAATCGTCAGCCCCGATGTCGAAGGCTTGCTCCTTGTCCGCCACCGTGCCTCTTCCGGTCAGCATGAGGACCGGGCTGCTTCCGCCCTGGTCGCGGTACTGGCGGCATATCTCCACGCCGGCAACTCCTGGGAGGTCCCAATCCAGCACAATCAGATCGTATTGAGCGTGCTTCAGCTGTTCGACGGCTTGCCTTCCTTCGTGAATCGGCTCGACCACATGCTCCTGCATGGTCAGCCAGTTGCACACCATCACAGCAAAAGCCTGATCGTCCTCTACCAAGAGAATTCTTGCCATGTTTTCCCCCAGCGCAGCCATACCGGTGGTATTATTCCCCGGCGCGCAGGTTACTCGGCGGAGGAGCTTAAAGGATTGTCAAAGTCAGGAAAGGATAGTGGCACTCCACACTGTACGCTCCGTAGCCATCCGCCCTTGCGATGGCAGCACAGCGTCGTGGAACTACCTCGAATAAAAGAGCTCCCCAGCCCATGCCCAGTTCTTGACCTGCCGTCCGGCGAGCGTTGCCGTGGCGGTCCTCGCCGGGCGAAAAGCAACATCATTCCGCCGTGGCGGAAATCTTGACAGGCAAAACTTGGATTTGCCACCGCGGGTGTGCGGAGCTTCGTCTCGTCTCCCTAATAGGCAGGCATTGACGAATCGATTCTGGCTGCCCAGGCGAGTATTCCCCCTGTCAGGTTGCGAACGTTCGTGAAACCGTGAGCGGAGAGGAGTTCAGCTGCTTTCTTGCTACGCCGTCCGGATTTGCAGTAGACGACGGTTTCGCGTGCCGGATCCAGCTCGCCGAGGCGATCCGCCAGCTCGCGTAGCGGGATGAGGGTGCTTCCATTCAGATGGCAAAGTTCGTATTCCTCGGGATTGCGAACATCGAGAAGAAGCAATGGTTCCTCACCCATAAGCCTGTGATGAAGATCTTCCGGGGTAATCTCACGAGCAGCCCCCGATGCCTCTTGAGGAAAGAGCGATGCGCAGGAGACAGCGGATTCTTGCAAGGTTTTGATCACCGCGTTCTTGCCGCAAACCGGGCAGTCGTCTGACCGCCTTACGATGAGGGTGTCGAAGCGCATCTCCAGTGCGTCGTAAAGAAGCAGCCGGCCGGCGAGGCTTGATCCGATACCCAGGAGAAGCTTTAGAGCCTCAGTGGCCTGGATGGTGCCGATTACGCCGGCCAGGACACCGAGCACACCGCCTTCGGCGCAGTTCGGCACGGCCTCCGGTGGAGGCGGCTCCGGAAACAAGCACCGGTAGCAAGGCCCGTCGGCGGCACTGAAAACGCTCGCCTGACCTTCGAAACGATAGATGGAGCCATAGACGTTAGGCTTGCTCATGAGCACGCAGGCGTCGTTGACCAGATACCGCGTTGTGAAATTGTCGGTTCCATCGATGATGACCTCGTATGGCTCGAAAATTCTCCGGGCATTGTCGGCAACGAGCTTCTCCTCGTACAGGTCGAGTTGTATAAACGGGTTCAGCTCGTGTACTCGATGCTCCGCCGAGCGTAGCTTGGAGGTTCCTACCGATGCTTCTGAATGTACGATTTGCCTCTGCAGGTTGGAGACATCCACCGCATCAAAATCGACAATGCCGATTCTGCCCACACCAGCTGCCGCCAGGTAAAGGATGACCGGTGAGCCCAGTCCGCCGGCGCCTACAACCAGAGCGCTCGAGCGCTTCAAGCGCTGCTGCCCCTCCAGCCCGACCTCGGGAAGGATAATGTGCCGGCTGTAGCGCGTGTATTCTGCCGTGGAAAGCTCGTGCGAGTCCGTCATGATAGGCAGCGTTTGTCCAACCGTACATCAGTTAACCACATCTGAGTGCCCCCTGGCTCCTGTGGCGTATTCGGCGCAAAAACGTCCGGGTCCGTCCATGTATCATGATCGGGACTGCCGACACCATTGGCGTACCGTTTCGGCCAGCACAGGTGATGGAACCCGGAAACTGTCATCCTCTTACGATGGAGCGGAGCGAGAGCGGTCCTGAGGGAGCCCTTCGCATGCTCCAGCAGCCTGGCTTCGCATTCACAGCATCCGCTCAGGGCGGGCTGCGCGACCGAAAGAGCTATCTTGCCTTCAAGACACGAGATCCTTCGCCAGGATGACGGTTTCGAGGCACGTGATCTGTCTTGACCGAAACCTTACCCATTGGCGGTTCCCCACTAGAACGTGTACCGGCTGCCGACTGCGGAAGGGATGACGACCTTCTCGCCGAATGCATTGATGAGCGCGTTTTGTGCGCGCCAGCCGGTGCAGTGCGCAGGGACGATCTGAGTAGGCTGAAACATGCGCAGATGCTCGACGGTGTCGGGAATGATTTTCTCCAGCGCGCCCACCAGGTGCAGTCCTCCGAATACACCGTAGATGGGGACTTCCGGAAATGTCGCCCGGGCGTGATGGAGGACATTAATGATTCCGGCGTGCGAGCAGGAGCTGAACACGACGAGGCCCTTCTGCTCAAGATTGGCGGCCAGGTACCTTTCATCCATGAGAAAAGGATCGGGGCGCCAGGGGCTGCTCTGCGCGTCCCTGCACAAGTGATCCAGTCGGCCTTTCTCGAAGCTGGTGATTCTCGGTATCTCGCCGCTTAAGTAAAAACATCCGTCCAGCAGCGTTCGTTCCTCCTCGCTGTTGATGACGTCGCCGCCACTCTTGGCCAGGGCCTCTACCGAGGGGACCATTTCAAAAGGCACGATGCGCCCGTCATTCAGTTTCACGGCACGCTCAAGGAACATGCCAGGATTGACGTGGCAGGGAACCTTGCGCTTGCCCCCGGTTATCTCAGCCAGAGCTGCTAGCAGGGCACCCATGTGGTCCCAGTGCCCGTGCGACACCGCAACTGCTTCCACATCATCTAGCGCTACGCCTAGATTTCGGCAGTTGCGCAAGAAGATGGCCCCTTCCGGTCCGGCATCGAACAGGAGCTTATGTCTGGTTGATCCCTTGTATCCGCTTAGCATGACGGAAAAACCTAGCTGGGCGCAGCACAGGGTCGTCCCGGACAGTTCAGCGGCTCCGGCATCGAGCACATTGTTGAACTCGGGTGAAACATGGCTCGGCTTGGTCGAGTAGCTGTCCGTAACATTGTCGACGAGAACGTCGACAACGAGCTTGTCGAGGGATGCAAGCGGTGGCATGAGAGTCACCTCCATGGAGGGAATCAAGCGGGCTGAATCCCGCCCGCACCGAGTGTAGATTAGCCTACCAGACCCTATGTAGTGCAGGCGCTTGCGCCGTGGATCGCGCTTGCGCCGTGGATCGCGCTTGCGCCGTGGATCGCGCTTGCGCCGTGGATCGCGCTTGCGCCGTGGATCGTGCTTGCGCCGTGGATCGTGCTTGCGCCGTGGATCGCGCTTGCGCCGTGGATCGCGCTTGCGCCATG
>DATNRD010000201.1:0-17155 GCA_036703665.1 Candidatus Obscuribacterales bacterium | reverse complement strand
ATGCTTTGAGATCGCTGAACACCCTGACCGCCATGGGCGCTTTTACGGTTCTGGAAATCCAGAGGAGCCCCAGCCGGCTCGAGTAGCGGAGATTGATGTTGCCGAAGTCGTAGCTGCCGCGCTGCCTGGGAGTCAATGAGTAAGCAAGCGACGCCATTGCCCCTGCCCGAATGTCGAAGCGGAACTCGCTTACATCAGCTTCCATCGATTTGGGGAAGTCGTCCCTGAGACGGCAGCTCAAGGCGGCTTTCCCCTGGTTGTAGATGTTGATTAAGACCTGGTTGGACCGGCCGATGGAAAGACGCTCGTGCACGTCGCGCGCACCGGTCACGAAGCGCGGTCTCTGCGTGAGGCAGGCGTCCAGGGCGACAGCCAGCAGCAGAACCAGGTCGTACGCGAAGCCGGCCGAGGCCGCCGGGGCCCAGAAGAAGGAGACGAGGAAGGGCAGGACGCCCAATGCCAGCAGAAAATAGAGCCGCCTGCTCGCAACCATGGCTTTACCGCGGCACCGGTACCTGTCCGAGAAGGTTGGTGATCACCTGCGTTACCGTTACGCCCTCGAGTTCGGCTTCCGGTGTAAGGATGAGGCGGTGCCTGAGCACCGGATGGGCTACGAACTTGACGTTGTCCGGTGTGACGAAATCCTTGCCCTCCATGGCCGCATGAGCTTTCGCTGCCGCCAGCCAGTTGAGCGCAGCGCGCGGGCTGGCACCTAGCTGCAGGTCGGACATGGAGCGAGACTTCTTAACCAGCTGGGAAACGTAGTTGAACAGGCTCTCCTCTACCTTTACGGACTTGAGCTCCTGGCGCGCACGCATGACGTCGTCAGCCCGTGCCACCGGCTCGACGACGGCAGTTTTCCTGTCATAGCGCCCGTCCTGCCAGTTCTTGAGCATGAGCTTCTCGGCGTCGCCGTCGGGGTAGCCGATGACAATCTTCAACATGAACCGGTCGAGCTGCGCTTCAGGCAGCGGATAGGTGCCCTCGAACTCGATCGGGTTCTGCGTGGCCACGACCATGAAGAGATCGGGGAGCCGTTCGGTCCGTCCGTCTAAGGTGACCTGCCGCTCTTCCATTGCTTCCAGAAGTGCCGATTGCGTCTTGGGCGGCGTGCGGTTTATCTCGTCGGCCAGAAGCAGGCTGGTGAATATGGGACCCCTCTTGAGGTTGAAGGTCTTGGTGGTGAGGTCGTAGATGCTCGTCCCCAGGATGTCCGAAGGCAGCATGTCCGGGGTCAGCTGGATGCGCCCGAATTCCGTGCCGATGAGCCCGGCCAGTGTCTTGACAAGCATTGTCTTGGCTGTTCCCGGCACGCCTTCCAAAAGCACGTGGCCCTCGGCCAGCAAGGACACCAGGAGCTGGTCGACGACCATCTGTTGGCCGACCACAATCTCGTTGATTCGCTCGCGCAGCCTGCCGAATATGCCGGCAACGAGCTCCATACGCTCAGCTTGCAATTCCTTTCCTCGAGGCCAGGAGATTTCTGGAATGTTCTGTAATCTTATCGCAGGAACCGACGAGGGCGACAAGTTCCTCATCGGAGAGTTTTTTGCTCTCCAGCGCCCGGGAAGACCTGGACAAAAGCTCCTCGATCTCTGCCGGGCTGCCGCCTGATTGCTCCGAAAAGGCCCAGATGAGCTTCTCGTCCGGCTCATGAGGCGAGATGCCGAGAGCCCGGATCCAGCGGGCCCGCGCGGCGTGACCGATGATCTCCCAGATGAGATCGTTGGCGCGAGCACGCCTGTATGTATTGGCCAGCCCGTTGACGAACTCCAGGATGGAGATCCTCCTTGTGACCGGCAGGACGGCAACAGAGCCGAATCGCTGGGCGTGACTGAGCAGGGCCGCTGCCGTCAGCAGCAGGACCTGGAAACAGACGAAGCCGGCCGGGCCCCTGGCAAGATGGATGAAGACGTTGGTCGAGGCGGTGTGGCCGTGGCAGTACTCGTCGAACAGCACCTCACCACCGGTGGTGCGAAACAGATTGACCATGAGCTGGAAGTTCTTCCAGTCTGATTCCGACATGACCCTGCGATTGGCGCAGAGGTTCGGCATGACGCCTACGATCGCCCGCCCCTTGCCGTACTCGATTTCCGCCAGCAGCGCACCGGAACTGTCGGAAATGAGGGCGGTGCCGCCGGAGAGGCGATTCTCAGCGGTAACGATGATGGCCGGCACATGGGCAAGCTCAGGCCGCGAACCCTTGACGGGCACTACCGCTTCCTCCAGACCGGACTGCACATGAGCGTCCATACCCAGCTTCTTGATCAACCGCCTTTCGAAGTTGAAGATGAAGTGATCCAGGTAGATGAGGGTATTGCCTTGCTTCACCCAGTCGGCGACCTGGTCGACTTCAAATGAGCCGAGCGATTTGTCCGGCTGCACCATGACCAGGACTCCGCTTACCTCCTTCAGGCGCCTGTACGGCAGTTGCCAGCGGCGAGCCGCCAGCCCGGCTTTTCTTGTAATCTCGAAGAGCGCGCTGTATCCCGAAGATCGCCTGTTGAATGTGGAAGGAAAGGAGCGCGATTCAGGCAGGTATTTCTCCATGGCTCGGTCGAACGCGGCACCGGCCAATACGGCAAGCGTGCTGACGGCGACAAGGGCGGCGATTTGCCACCAGATTTGATGGCGTGACGCTGCTGGGCCCGGAGCGGCTGTCATGGCTCACCTACCGGGCTGACGCATGATGCCTCCTTTTCTGCGGCGGCAAGCTGCTCGGCGCACCGCGAGTAGTCGTCGGGTCCTGCGGGTTTTTGTCCGAACCATATGGCCTCGACCGTGTCGGCGAGCTGGCGGAAGGCGAGCTGCAGCGACGGGTAGCGCGCCAGGGCGTACCAGTACTCGTAGTTTGTCTTGGTGGGAGCGTAGGGAGAGACCTTCTTCTCGTCCAGGTTGCGCAAAAGGGAAAGATAGAGAGCCCGGCACGCTCCGCGCCAATCGCTTGCTCCGGCCAGCCGCCCTGCCTCCCTCTTCCAACCGGCAGAGTCGAGCAGGCTTTCGGTGGCGCTTCCGCGGATCGAGGACTGCCGTTTATTGTTGCGTATCTGGCGGACCCTGATAAGCGCTACGGCAACCAGCACCATCCCGGCAGCAAAGCCGGCGGCATACAGGAGCACTTGCAGCAGTGCTCCGACCATCTTGCTGTCGGCCGACCCGGGCAACGTGATGTGCAAGGACTCGAGAAAATCGATCAACCAGCGCAAAACCATGGCCAGCCAGTTTTGCGCGCTGACGATGATGTCCGGTGGTTCCCGGAAATCGTACGAGCGAGCGACCTCGGCGATCTCAGGAGTGATGTCGTCGAAGGATTTCATCGCGCGTTCCTATGATCCGACCGGGCAGCAACACAGCTTCTTACGCCGTCTGCGAGGCGGTCTGCTGCTCGAGGGCATCCAGGCGCCTGACCAGGTCGAGCCCTTCCTGTCTCAAGCGCAGATCGTAGTAAAGCAGCCCGTATGCCAGGAAGATCACCGGCCACAGCAGCATGTTGACCAGCGACTCCCACACCTGGCTTACGGCCATGAGATAAAGCGGCATCCGATAAGAATCGACCAGCGTTTCCGACGAGACTCCCTGCTGGAACATGTCGACCAGGCTGAGTATCACTACCGGAAGTGACAGGGGGTAGGAAATGGCGCTGATGGCGATGAACAGCAAGATAGCGAAGGCCGATGCCCGCCAGAAATCGTTCATGGTCAAACTGATTCCTCGGCTTATAAGAACGCCTATCGAGTGGTTCTCGCAGGCCGCCACACTGAACACGAGAAAACCAATCATGACGATAAGGGCCATGGTAGCCAGCACTCCGACAACCCCGACCAGGATTCCAATCACCGTAAGCAGCGCCATTAACAGGCCGATTTTCGGCAGGAAGGTGGTGAGCGACAGCTCCACGATCCAGGCGCCGATGGAGAAGACCATGAGCACGGCGCCAATCGCATACAGTCCCAGCACCACCCATCTTCGCTTGTTGACGTAGTCATAGGCGGTGGGATAGTCTCCGGCGAACCCGGCCATGATGCGCACGAAGGCAAGCTGCCTTACCGTCAGTATCCATTTTGTGATGACCAGCACGATCGAGCTGACGGAGACGATGCCGATCAGCAAGGGCAGCTCGACCTGGCCGGACTGGCCGCCTCCGGCTCCGTATGTGAAAGACCATTGCAGACCGAGGGCGCCGAGCGTCGAGACAATCGTGGGACCGATAAGCACCTTGAAGAAAAGGGGTATATGGCGACGGTAAACGCGAAAGGCACGACCAATCAAGTCGCCCACTGATTGCGGTTGGTCCGGTGGCGGTTCGAACAAAGGCGTGGCTCCTGTCACTATTTTATCGGTGCCCCATTTCCTGGTGGTAGCGCACCGGCCAGCCGCCTTAAGCTGAGGGCCTGCCCCGGCATTCTGCCTGGTCGGCCGGTCCGGGCCAGCTTACAATATCGGGCGTGGGTCCGGGCAAAAGAGACAAGATTCCACAGCACTTCACAGCCAGCGCCGTTGTCATTGACAACGACCATGTGTTGTTGGTCCATCACAGGCGAATCGGGGCATGGCTCCCTCCGGGCGGGCATATCGACGACTTCGAGATGCCGCACGAGGCGGCGGTGCGCGAGGTTTTCGAGGAGACGGGGGTGAAGGTGGAGGTGTTAAGCGAAGCGCTTCCCGGTACCGGCGATGCCGACGCCTTTTTCCTCCAGCAGCCGCTTTGCCTGCACGGCGTAAGAGCGCAAGAGGGCGGGCAGGACGTCTATCACCTCGATATCGTTTACCTGTGCAAGCCGGTTACGACCGGCAACCGGCCTGCAATTGCCAAGCCTGGCCCGGGGCCGGGTCTGCCGGGGATTGTCGATTGCCGGGAGGTAAAGGAAGCCAGGTGGGTCAGGCTGTCCGACCTGGGTGCCCTGCCTCTGGCCAGGAATGTCGTTGAGGCGCTCGATCTGGCCAGACGAAAGCTCGAGTCGATCAACGCCCAGCTGACACACCTGCCGGAAGACAGACAGTAAAGCAAGAGCGGCACAGCCCAGGAATAGAGTGGCGAGCCGCGGCAGGCATGAGGCCTGCCGGCGCATGGAAATGCGCCCGTGCTCGACCTCGGAGCGCTTGCAACCAGCAATCGCTTGGGCCGGGAGGCAATGTTTTTCGTGGAGATCCGTAAGACAGCCCCGGCAAGTGGGTACAAAAGGTTGAGGAAACGGGACTCTGTGGGGGTTGGCAAGTTACAGCAGCTGCCGAAATAAGGCATACTTACTTATTAGTGTGGTGTGCGCAAACAACCGTGCCCAACCGGGAAAGGACATTGTCAGATGGCAAGCGCGCTCGTCCAGAAATTAACAGGGGTAAGGGATCTCAAGAAGATCCTGGAAACCACGGTCAAGGAGCTCGGGGAGTCTTTCAGCGCGGAGTCGTGTCAACTCGTGCTGAGCAACCCGCTCGATCCCAACGTTACATCCATATGCGAGTACCGCGCCTCCAAGGATGAGCTTGGCGGCGTACCGACGCTGATTCTTCCCTTGACCCTGCAGGGAAAAGCCTTCGGACATCTCTGCCTGGCCCGTCAGGATGTGGTCGGGCCCGAGGAAGTAAACGCCATTCGCGTGGTCCTTGCCGAACTGGGCGATATCATCCGGCACGCGCAAATCAACGATGTCGTGCAGCGCGATACCTTCCGCGATACGTTCCTGGTCGAGATCGGCAACGTCATGGCCTATTCGCTGGGCATAGGCGACGCGCTTTTCATGGTGGTGAACATTCTGGGCAAGGTGCTACAGGCCAGCCGCTGCCTGTTTATCTGCACAGACGACACCCAGGCAGGCTGGAAGTGTTACGAGTTCTGGCAGCAGACCCAGGTCAAGAGCTGCCAGGAATACTGCTGGCCCACCACCGATTCGCCGCTTGTAGCGCAGGTTCTGTTGTCGGACGTCCCGCTTCAAGTCTTCGAAGGTCAGCAGAATTCCTACGTCACGCCCGTGCAGGAAGAGCTTCAGTTCATCGGCGCCAGGTCCGCCCTGGGCGTGGCCTTGCGTTCAACGGAAGCCACTCACGGTGCCGTCATCCTGCAGCAGTGCGACCACCGCCGCGCCTGGACCCGCGGCGAAATCGACATGGTGCAGAGCGTGGCTGACAAGGTAGCAGAGGCGCTCGTCAAGCTGCCCGCGGAAAAGCGGGCTCGCGAGCCAATCATGCAGCTGCACCAGAGGACGGTGGCCGTACCGGAGGGCGAAAAGGAGTCTATCCAGTCGGTCAGGCGCAAGCTCAAAGGGGCGCTTGGGCAGCAGGCCATACCCGTGGCCCAGAAGACATCGCAGCCGCCCCCGCCGCCAGCGCCGGCTGCGCCGGAGCCGCCTCCTGCTGCTCCTGCCCAGGCGCCAGCGCAGCCGGCTGCCCAGGCGCCGGCCTGGGGTGCTCCTGAAGCCGCTCCCCAGCCGGCAGTACCGGATAAGGCATGGGGCGGAGCAGAAGCCGCGCCAGCTCCTGCCGCGCCGCCAGCGGGCAAGTCCTTGAGCAGTATCCTGGGCGGCATTCAAAAGGGCGCCGCCGCCTCGACGGCATCTGCTCTCGATTTTGGAGCGCCGACGCAGCCGGAGATGCCCCCGGCCCCGGCGGTGCCGCCACCACCGGCGGAGACACACGCCTGGGGCCAGCAGCCTGCCGCTCCTTCACCGGCATGGGGCGAAGCGCCCCCGGCTGCCGAGCCGGCCGCCAGGCAGCCGACCGGCGAATGGGGGCAGCCGCCAGCGCCGGCCGAGCCGGTCTGGGGACAGGAGCAGGCTGCTTCGCAACCTGCCTGGGGGCAGCCTGAGGCGCCGGCCGAGCCGGTCTGGGGTCAGGAGCAGGCATGGGGCGAGACAGCGGCCCAGGCCGAGACAGCCTGGGGTCAGCCGGAAGCGCCGGCAGCCCCCGGGTCGCCATGGGGCAACCTGGATGCCATCCCCGCCCCCGGCGGTGGTGAAGCTGCGGAGGCAGCCTCGCAGTGGGGCAACCTGGACGCCATCCCCACCCCCGGCGGTGGTGAAGCTGCGGAGGCAGCCTCGCAGTGGGGCAATCTGGACGCCATCCCGACGCCGAGTGCCGGTCCCGGCAAGCCCGGTCTGGGGGGCGCGATCCTGGCTAAACCGAAGGGCCCGCCGCCCGCCAGCCCGCTTATGGCCTCCTTCCATAAGGACAAGAGCAAGTACACTCCCGAGCTTGTCCGCCTCGAGGGTGCGCCCATAGAAATAGACGAGGCGGCAGCGCAAGCCAAGCTCAAGCAGATTCTCTCCTCGGCTAACCCGACCAGCGATTACATATTCGCCACGCCGGGACTGGACGCGCGCATGCTCGGGCGCATCGACGGCTGGGTGTCTCAGATCGAGCAGAAGGACAAGTACCTCAATGGTCACGCTCGTCAGGTGGCCGAATACGCCACCGCCGTGGCGCGCCAGATCGGCATGCCGGAGGATGAGGTGAACACCATAAGGTTGGCCGCGCTCGTTCATGACGTGGGCAAGCTCGGTGCGGCACCGCAGGTGTTGCAGAAGCCTGACGAGGAGCTTTCCGACAACGAACTTTTGCTGATGATGAAGCATCCGCTGGATGGAGCCGAGCTGCTGGAGTCATTCCCGGAACTGAAGCACCTGGCTCCCATAGTCCGCTCGCACCATGAGGAGTTCGACGGCAACGGTTATCCAGCCGGGCTCAAGGGCGAAGAGATTCCCCTTGCTGCCCGCATCGTCCACGTAGCCGACAGCTACCACCTTCTGACCAGCCCGCTGCGCATGCGACCGGGTCTCGATCCTCAGCAGGCTCAGCAGGAGATGACCAGAGGAGCCGGTAAACAATGGGATCCGCGCCTGGTGGAAGCGCTGATCCTCTCTATCATGCAGGGCAAGGTGCCGGCCAAGTTCGATTGAGCTTGATGTAATCAGGCTCCAATCAGGTCGCTCACATCCATGCCGCGCAGACTAAGGCTGATCTTGTGCTCCTTGGGAGCAAACTTCTTGATGATCGCCTTGATCTCCTGCCCTACCTGCACGACCTCTTCCGGCTTGATGTTCGGTTGCTCCGACATCTCCACCGTCGGCAGCAGCGCGTCGACGCCAGGATAAATCTGGACGAAGGCGCCGAAGCTCTGGATCTTGCGCACCTTGCCTTCGACGACCTGTCCTTCCTGGAACTTGTCTTCGATTTCCTTCCAGGGATCGGGTTGCATCTGCTTCAGGCTGAGGCTGATGTGACCTTTCTCCTTGTCGACCTTGAGGACCTTGGTCGTAATCATCTGCCCGACCTTGAGGAGGTCGGAAGGATGCGACACGCGCTCCCAGGAGATTTCGGATATGGGCAGCAAGCCGTCCAGTCCGCCCAGATCTATAAAAGCGCCGAAGTCGGCTATGCGCACCACCTCGCCTGTGACTACCTGACCGGCTTCCAGCGTGCCGAGGATCTTCTCGCGCTGGGCCGCCTTTTCCTCCTGCACCGCCAGGCGCTGGCTCAAAATCAGCTTGTTGCGCTTCGTGTCGGTCTCCAGAATCTTCATCGGGATCTCCATCCCTATGAGCTCTTCCGGCGTGGTGCCCTTGACGCGCAGCTGGCTTGCCGGCACGAAGCCGCGCAAGCCGTAGACATCCACCACGACGCCGCCCTTTACTACCGCGGAGATCTTGGCGCGAATCGTTTCGTCATGCTTCTTCTGCTCTTCCAGCTGCGTCCAGCCCCGAGCCTGGGCGACGCGCTTGAGAGAAAGCGTCAGCTGACCGTTTTCATTTTCCTCCCGCAGGATATAGAACTCCATCCGGTCGCCCACCTTGATGACATCCTCGATGTTGTCGATGGGGATGTTGGAGATCTCCTTGAAGGGCACGAACCCCTCCGATTTTCCACCGACGTCTACCAGCACACCGTCGCGCTCTATCCTTACGACGTTGCCTGTGATGATGTCGCCCTGCTCGAACTTGTAATTGAACGTTTCGCTCAAAAGACGCTCGAACTCGGACCGGGAATTTTCTAACCGCTGTTGCTCAGACACTGAAACGCGTTCTCCTTTGACCATTAGATTTTTTGCGTCAGACAAGCCGATGCCCATTGCCGTGTACCTCACCAGAAGTCTCTCGCCTGTGGGAGTCGAAAGGCCCTGGCAGGATCGCCAACCGTCAACGGAGCCGACGCCAGCTGGACAGTTAAGCTCGATCGTACCGCCTGCTGCCTGAGCGTGGATGAGTAAAATGCCACACTCTGACAACCTACGATAAGTTTAACCACAGGTCGGTGAAACTAACAATATACAACACACCGCCCGACCCGCCTCTCTCCGCTAGCCAACGGCGTAACCATGGGCGTTTCCAGCTTTGCGGGGCGGGCCTTGCCGGGGCAACGGGCGGGCGGCTGGCTTTAGAGATCCTTTATATACCAGCGGTCTGGGATAGCGCGGGCGGCCGTCGCTCTGGGCGCGCCACATTCCAGAGGACAGGGGGATGCTGGGGCGGATCTCCTCCCTGTTGCTTCTTGTCTCTATTGCGTGACGAATCTAGGCCAGGAGCAGGGTTCCCATGTCCTGCGGCAGAACTGCAAACCGCTCGCGACGTGGGCGGCTACGCTGCTGCTCCGTCCCGTTTGCGCCGCGCGTGGATGCGCACCGCTGCTCGGAGTCCGGCGTCTGCATCACACCGGACAGCGTCAGGTTGCAGGCTCTGTCCAGAATACGTCTGCCGCGGCCTGCTATCCTTGCCGCTCCTGATGCGGCTCTTGCTCCCCTACCGCTCGATCCATATGCGGCGCATGGGTCTTGTATATATTGTTGAAATCCAGTGTATAAGCCGATTTTTCCAGCAACTTCATAATGGCAATTATCGGCAGCACTCGTTTATAATCTCGCTGAGCATCGCTGGGCAGGACGATCCGACTCACGCTTCTTCTATCTCCATGCATCTTTCCCCTCTTGCCTGAATGAGTTTGTTCCTTGGAATTACATAACAGAGGCACGTGAAGATGGCATATATCAAAGCACGAACTGGTTTTCTGGCTGCGTTGGTTGTCTGGGGCACTGGTACCACAGATGGTGTTCTGGCCCTGCCCGGCAGGCCCGTCAAGGTGAAACCGCAAGTCGTGGAGGTGAAGACGCCCGAGCTTCTGGAGGCTGACCGGCGCGTCAAGCAGTCGAAGGAAGACCTCGACCTGGCCCGTAAGCAGCTGGAAGCGGCGCGCGCTCTGCTCAAGGCAGCCGAAGCGGAATACAAGGCCGCACAGGCGGATCGCGAGGCGCTGGCCCTTAGGACAAGGGCGCAGAACCTTGCCGATGCCTCCGGCTTCTCCAGGCGCAATGCCAAAGCCCAGGCGCAGAGCCCGACAGGGCAGCCGCCGGCCGCCAGCCTGCCGAGCCAGCCCGTACCGGCCGGGCAGAACCTTTCCGCGCCGCCCAACACTCGCATTCAGCAGCTCGACTTCAACGCCGAGCCACTCCAGCCAGAGCCGATCCCGCTGCGCTGAGCTCAGTCCTTAGACGGAATTGCATCCGGGTCGGCAAGCCTGGCCAGTGCTTCCCTGGCTGCTGCCTGCTCGGCCGCCTTCTTGGAGGAGCCGGAGCCGTATCCCACGACCTCATCGGCCACGGCCACAGTCACCTTGAAGGTCGGATCGTGGGCCGGGCCTTCCGTCTCGACCACGGTATAAAGCGGGATACCTTGTCCCCTGCCCTGCGTGAGCTCCTGCAGTTGCGCCTTGTAGTTGTCCTTGACGGCG
Organism: Candidatus Obscuribacterales bacterium; assembly: GCA_036703665.1. Classification (GTDB taxonomy): domain Bacteria; phylum Cyanobacteriota; class Vampirovibrionia; order Obscuribacterales; family Obscuribacteraceae; genus DATNRD01. The sequence goes on along the minus strand of DATNRD010000201.1, from coordinate 6,445 downwards.
TCGCGGTCCACGGCAGTGGCGCGCCCGCCCAAAAGGCGGACGATGAGGTTCTGAACATAGGGCAGGCCGGCATCGAGGTAGACCGCACCGAGAATTGCCTCCACAGAGCGTGCCACGATCGAGGGGCGCATCGATACCCTTCTACCCACGCGTATGTACTTGCCCAGGTTGAGCTCGCTGCCGATTTCAGCCAGCGTGTTGGCACTGACCAGCACCGACCGAATCGCCGTCAGCCGGCCCTCGTCATAGTCAGGGAAGCGCTCGAGCAGGTACTCACTGATGACGAACTTGAGCACGGAGTCGCCGAAGAACTCCAGCCGCTCATTGTCCTGACAGCCGGGGTTCTCCGCCACGTAAGAGCTGTGGGTGAGCGCCTCTTCCAGGAGCCCCATGCGCCCACAGCTGACACCGAGCTTGCCTAAGAGCTCGTCCAGCTGTTTGAGGCGCTTGGGGGGAATGGTGCTGGCAATCATCATCTTGTTCCAATCCGGATTCTGAATTCATACTCTATCGGCAAGAGCGCCAAAGCACGCAGCTGTGCCAATTTTGTTAAACATTGTGTCGGCTCCGGGGCGTGCGCGGGACTCTTAGCTGCTTTTTAGTGAGGGCGAAAGCTTTTTCCAGCGCGAGCGACTCGCTGCCCGCTCAAGCCGCCCGCTGGTCGCTTAGGCAAGAAGACAAGCAGCTCTTGTCCTGGCGAGCCACAAAGGGCGGCAGGCATATTACTTGGCTATAATTTTTATCGGGTCCGGCGCCGCTTGCTCCCTGATATGCTTTATGGGACCAGGGTTTTGCTGGGACCGCCATTCAGGCTTGAAAAGAGCCGGTAAGGAATAGCCATGTACGAGCTTCAAGTGGCAGTGATTGCGCTGTTCGTGTTGATGGGCTTTGCCCTGCCTGCCCTGGGAATGATCGGGCTGGCCTGGGTGATTCAAAAGTTCTTCGGCTACAACGTGCCCAGCCCGGTCAAGAACCAGCCTTACGAGTGCGGCATGAAGCCGCTGCAAGAGGCGCATTTGCAGTTCGACATCCGTTATTACCTTTATGCGTTGCTGTTTATCGTCTTCGACATTGAAATTGTCTTTCTTGTGCCGTGGGCTCTGACGACCGGCTTCCTGAAAGAGCAGTTCAAGTCGCCCTGGGTGAGCCCGATCGAAATGACGATTTTCCTGGCCATCCTGGCTGTCGGGCTTGCTTATGCATGGAAGAAGGGAGCCCTCGAGTGGGAGTGACGGGCCATGACAGAGCAGAGTAACACCAAATCTAATACCGGCGGCGGCCCGATGGCTGCCATTTCTCTGCCGGTGCCGGAGGAGCTCAGGGACACGGTCACGCTCACCACCGTCGACAAAGCAGTGGAGTTCCTGAGCCGGCTTGTCGATCCGGTAGCCAACTGGGCGCGGTCGAACTCCGTCTGGCCTTTGACTTTCGGAACGTCGTGCTGCGCCATCGAGATGATGTGCGTGGGCATGTCAGCCTTCGACATCTCCCGCTTCGGCTCGGAGGTGTTCAGGGCCACGCCGCGCCAGGCGGATCTCATCATCACCGCCGGCACGATATGCCGTAAGATGGCGCCTGCCTTGATCACCCTTTACGAGCAGTTGCCTGAGCCGAAATATGTCATAGCGATGGGCGCCTGCACGGTAACCGGCGGGATGTTCAACGACTCTTACTCGGTGGTGCAGGGCGTCGACCGCATTATTCCAGTGGATGTCTACCTGCCCGGCTGCCCGCCCAGACCGGAAGGAATCCTCGATGCGCTCATCAAGCTGCAGCAGAAGATCCGCACCGAGTCCCTGGCCGAGCGGCGCCGCCGTGCTTACAGGCAGATGCCGGTCCGCTATGTCGACTACGACACCGGCAGGCCTCTGGAAGACGTGGTCAGAGAAGCCCAGCTCGAGACGGCTCTTGCCCTGGCTGGCGAGGAGCCGGAGGGCGCTTCGGTTTGAGGTGGGAGTGGGAAGCTCAGGGAAGGTGGAGTCATGAGTGAGCAGCAAGCACCGGGTAAGCCTGCCGAAGTTGAGCTCGAGCCAGGCCAGTTCGGGCAGTTTCTGGCCGAGCACGGGATTCCTTCAAGGCGCCTTAGCGATTCCAGTGGCGTAGAAACGATCGAGCTGGAGGGCAAGCACCTGGAGCAGGCCGTAAAACGGCTGCGCAACAGCCCCGAGACCAAGTTGGATTTTCTTGTCGCCGTCTCCGGCGTCGAGGCCGCCGACACTTTTGACTCGGTCTATCACCTGTGGTCCTACAGCAATCAGAGCGAGCTGGTGATTAAGGTGCGCGTGCCGAAGTCCGATGTTCCGGCAGGACATTTGCCCATGGTGCCGAGCATCGCTCCCTTCTGGAAGGCTGCCGATTGGCACGAGCGCGAAACTTACGATCTGGTCGGTATCCGCTATGTCGGTCATCCGTATTTGCGGCGCATTCTCAATCCCTGGGACTGGGAGGGGCACCCGCTCAGGCGCGACTACCGGCAACCGGTCGATGCCCTCAACGACAAGAGTCCCGGCAGCTTCCGCTAAGCGGCGCCGCTGTCTGGAAATTGGATTTACCCGGGAAAGGTCAGATGTCCACTGAACTTCTTAAAACGAGCGGTCTCAAGACAGACGAGATGATCATCAACATGGGCCCGCAGCACCCTGCCACCCATGGCGTGCTCAGGCTTCTGTTGACGCTGGACGGCGAGTTCGTCAAGCACTGTGAGCCCGTCATCGGGCACCTGCATCGGGCACAGGAATGGCAGGGGCAGAACCGCACTTGGTTCCAGTATCAGGCGCTCATCGACCGCGTCGACTACCTGTCGGGCATGTTCACTTCCTGGGCGCTGGCCAAGGCGGCCGAAAGGATCGATGGGCTGAAGCTGCCCCTGCGTGCCGAATACATGCGCGTCATCGTTGCCGAAATGAACAGGATAAGCTCACACCTGCTCTGGCTGGGCACGTATCTCATCGACCTGGGCGCCATGTTCGGTTTTCCGTTCTATCCCTTCCGGGAAAGAGAGAAATTGCTCGATCTCTTCGAAGCAATCGCCGGGCAGCGCATGATGTTCAACTATATTCGCATCGGCGGAGTGCAGCGGGAGGCGCCTCCGGGCTGGTTCGCCAAGCTCAAGCAATTCACGCAGGAGTTTCCCGACAGGGTGGACGAATACGAGGCTATCGTCACCAAGAACCCGATATTTCTCAAGCGTACAAAAGGCGTGGGTATTCTCGGCAAAGAGCTGGCCATGGAATATGGCGTCACCGGACCGAGCTTGCGTGCTGCCGGCGTCAACTTCGACCTGCGCAAATTCAAACCGTATTCCGTGTACGACCAGCTGGATTTCGAGGTACCGCTCGGTGAGGGCGAAGGCGACACGTGGGATCGCTACATGTGCCGGGTCAAGGAAATGCGCCAGTCCAACGAGATTATCAAACAGTGCCTGGCGAAGATCCCCGGCGGAACATCCGAAGAGTTGCGCGAGCGCCGCAGGCAGTGCAACTCCTGCGGCAAGGACGACTGCCCCAACTGCGGCGGCGACCTGAGGATCATGGTGAAAAAACAGAATGCCGGTCTGAGAATAAAAGCCGGCGAAGGGTTTGACGCCGTGGAGTCGCCCAGAGGCATCCTTGGCTGCTACATCGTGTCCACCGGAGGCGACACGGCTTATCGCTTCAAGTGGCGCAATCCATCCTTCAGCAATTTATCGGTCTTGCCGGCGTTGCTGGTCGGGCACCCGATCGCGGACATCATGGCCATATTTGGCTCGCTGGACGTGATCCTTCCGGATGTCGACCGTTGACGAGCCAGGCAAAACGGGCCTCTTGAGGAAAAAACGGGCATATGCACAAAGCAGCAGTAATCGAGGTCAGCAAGTTCGCCAGGTTGACGGTCGTCTGGTTGAGCATCATATTTGGTGCGGTGTGGGCGGCCAGCTGGCTGGTCGGTGTGGCGCTGCCGGCGTGGATCGACCAGACGTTCCAGCCCAGTGAGGTGGCTGCGGCCTGGTCGAACACGCTGCGCCTGCTGGTGCCGATTGTCGCCGTGATGGTGTTTATACCGATCAACGCCATGTTCATGGTGCTTGCCGAGCGGCGGGCTCTGGCGCTGTTTACGGTCAGGAAGGGGCCGAATCGGGTTGGACCGGACGGCCTATTGCAGACGGCGGCCGATGCCGTCAAGCTTCTATTTAAGGAGGACATCACCCCCAGAGGAGCGGACGCGGTCATGTTCACGCTGGCGCCCATTCTCTTTTTCGCGCCATCGATCATCGGTGTGCTCCCTCTTCTGGCTGCCGTCAGCAATAACCACTCCCTGTTCTCCGTGGCCAATGTGCCTACGGGCATTTTCTACGTGCTGGCCGTCTCCTCCATCCCGGTTGTCGGCCTGGTGATGGGCGCCTGGGCGAGCAACAACAAGTATTCCCTGGTAGGAGGGCTGCGCAGCGCCGCGCAGGCGATCAGCTACGAAATCCCGCTTGTTCTTTCTATTATCACCGTCTGTCTGATGGCGGGAACTCTGGACGTCGTGCAAATAGCCAACCAGCAGGAGGCGGGACTGCTGGCCTGGAACCTCCTGGGCGGGGGGGCGATAAGCAAGGCGGCGGCGGCCTTCGCTTCCGGCAGCCCGGCTGCTGCGATGGCACTTGCCGCAGCGCTCCTGCTTGCGGTCTCAATGATCCTGCTGTTCCTTATATACATAACCGGCGCCTGCGCCGAAGTAAACAGAATTCCCTTTGACCTGCCGGAAGCGGAAAGCGAGCTGGTGAGCGGTTATAACACCGAATACAGTGGCATCAAGTTCGCCATCTTCTTCCTGGCGGAGTTCACCAACCTTTTTGTCGTCTGCACAATCGCCACCGTCATGTTCCTGGGCGGCGGTCACGGGCCGTTCCCCGGGCTGGATAAGTCGCTGGCCGATTGGCTGGGCGGGTTTCTCGGCGCTCTGCCTGCCGGTCCGGTCGGCTGGCTGTTCAATTCGCTCATCGACCCGGCGACGCTCATTGCCGCTTTCTGGGTGATCCTCAAGACCTACACCCTGGTCATATTCGCTATTCTCGTTCGCGCCACTCTCCCCAGGTTCCGCATCGACCAGCTCATGGCCTTCGGCTGGAAGCGGCTCATACCGCTTGCCTTGATTCTTCTTATTGCTGTCACGTTTCTCAAGGAGCTCGTGTAAGACATGTTAGGTATCGTAGGCAGGGCAGTCGAGGGCATTTATCAGGTGATGCGCGGGCTCAAGACCGTTGCCCAGCACACGTTGCGCCCGCCCACTACCAAGGAGTATCCGAACATCATGCCGGAGCTGCCCGGTGAGTTCCGCGGGCGCCTGGCCCTTACGGTGAATCCGGAAACAGGCGAGCACCTGTGCATTTCCTGCCGTCAGTGCGAGCGTGTCTGTCCTGACAAATGCATTGAGATTACAGCCCATAAGAGCCCGGAGACCGGCAAGCTCGAGCTTATCGACTTTCGCATCGACCACGGGCTCTGCATGTTCTGTGGTCTGTGCACTGAAGTCTGCCCCACCACCTGCATTATCAACACGAATGACTTCGAGATGTCGGATTACACCAGGGAAGCGCTTATCTATGATCTAAAGAAGCTGACGCTCACCCAGGAAGAATCGGCGTTCTATTTCTCCAAGAAGGAGCTGCCGCTACCCAAGCCGAAGCCGGCCAAGGCTGCGCCAAAACCGGCGCCGGCAGCCGCGGCAAAACCGGCCGAAGGACAGGCAGCCAAACCGGCGCCTCCCGAGGGTGAAGCCGCCAAGCCAGAGGGCAAGCCTAAACCCGGCCAAGGAGAGGCCGAGCCCCAGGGCCCAGGTGAGCAGCAGAAGACCGAACAGCCTGGAGCGCAGGAGGAGATAAAGGCCGGTGACAAAGCGTCTTCTCAGCCGCCCGACCCACCCGCCTCAAAAGGTGAAGCAGAAGTAAAGCCTGCCTCTCCGGAGTCCTCGGCAGCGTCAGGCGAGCCCGGTCCTGGTGAGCCACCGGCCGGTACGGGTTGAAGTTATGCGAACAGGAGCGCTTGATCGCCGGGGCCGTTCGGAAGGATAATTCTCGCCATGGAACAATTCGGTAACCTGACAAGCTGGGCGCAAGCCAACATCGAGGCGCCGCTGTTCTACCTCCTGGCCTTTCTGGCGTTGCCGCTGGCCTATGGTGTGGTTTTCGACCGCGTCATCATTCGCAGCGGCTTTTTTCTTATCGGTGTGTTCGGCACGATTTCCGGGCTTTTCCTGCTCTTGCAGGCGCAGTTCCTGGCTCTGGCGCAAATCCTTCTATACACCGTGGGCATAACGCTCGTGGTGGTCATAGCCTTGATGCTCACCAACCCGCGGCTCGACCAGGAATCCAGCCCGGTCATTGCTGTTCACCGCACCGGTGGCGTCCTGACAGCCGTCTTCTTGTTCGTCACCATTTACCTGGCGATCAGCTCCGAAGGCTGGCCGGTCAGCGCCGAGATGG
>DATNRD010000200.1:0-11887 GCA_036703665.1 Candidatus Obscuribacterales bacterium | reverse complement strand
CCCGGTGTGGTAGCAGTATTGGAATGCTATTGCTGGGAGAAGAACTCGACATAACGGATATAGAGGCTGAAGTTGAGACCATCAATGCGGAGGTAGCTCATGCACGAGTCAGTTGACGAGCACCTGCTCGAGCGCCTGTTGCAGGACAACGAGGAGCTGGCAGAGCACAACCGGGAGCACTTCGAAGAGTCGGGGACGTTCGTCCTCAACTTCATGAGCGCGCCGGGCGCCGGCAAGACAATGTTCATTGCTGCTACGGCAAATGCCCTGGCAGACCGATTCCAGATATGCGTTATCGAGGGCGACATGGTGGGAGAGCTCGATTGCGAGCGGCTTCGCCACTTGAACATTCCTGCCCTTCAGATCAGCACGGGCAGATCGTGTCACCTGGATGCGCGCATGGTTGCGCAGCTTCTGCACGGACAGCAGTTGCCGGATTGCAATCTTGTCTTTATTGAGAACGTAGGCAACCTCGTCTGCCCGGCTGAATTTCCGCTGGGAGAGCATCTCCGCATCGTGCTCTTGTCAGTTACCGAAGGCGACGACAAGCCGTTCAAATATCCTGTGATATTCCGCAAGTGCGACGCTGTCATTTTCACGAAGTGCGACCTTCTCCCACACGTCGACTTCAGCCTCGAGAGGGCATCCAGATTTGTCGGAGCCGTCAATCCTGATGCGGCTGTGTTTCAAGTATCGGCCGTGTCCGGACAGGGGCTGTCGGCCTGGGTCGACTGGCTGGTCAAGAAGATCGCCGCAGCGAGTACGGTGAAAGATCAGGTGGGCTCCCGTCAGGATGCGACAGTGGCCGGGTCGGTCATCTCAGCCAGCGGGTAGATCTCGTATCGGGCGAGATTGTAGACGGGAGCCAGTGCCAGGAGCCTCTCGAGTTCCTCGTTGGAGGAGACATTGTAGATCCACGCACCGCCGTGCCGACCGACTATGTGGTAACGGCAGTCCAGCTTGCCGTCTGCCACGAGCTTCTTGGCATAGTCAGGCATGCCGAAAACGGCTTTCACCGCCTCTGTCCCGAGACGCGATGGTTCCAGAGACCAGATGACGAGAAACTTGGACATTGCGGGTCCTCATCTTAGGGCTTGCTGGGGGAGTAGATGGATCATAGCGCCTTGGCAGCCGGTGATTAACCCGTTGGGGCGCTTGTGTCCGTTGACACGGGGTTTGCTGCAGGCGGTGCATCGTCTTCGATGTGAACGAGGACGTCAACGACTCCGCCCGCCGCCTGTTTGAGCTTTTCCTCGACCTTGAAGGAGAGAGTATGGGCCTCCTCGATTGACAGGTGGCGAGGAACCTGCACATGCAGATCGATGAAGATCTGGTCTCTCATGCCGCGGCTGCGGATCTTGTGACAGCCAGTTACCCCAGGTACCTCCATCACGAGCTTTTCCACGTAGGACGGGTCCAGTATCGCTGCATCGACCAGGGTGCCTAGATGGGTCATGATAATGCCGAAGCCGGCTCTGAATATGACAACTACAATGGCCAGCGAAGCCAGGAGATCCAGCAGCGTGAATTTGAGTTGAATAGCCAGGAGCGTGCCTATTACGGTAAGGGAAACGAATACGTCCGACAAAGTGTGCTTCGAGTCGGCTACCAGCAGGTCGCTCTTGTATTCTTTGCCCTTCCTTGATTCGTATCGACTGACCAGGAGATTTATGCCCATGGTGGCAAACATGACGAAGTAGCTGAGCGGTCCGACCAGCGGTACGTGAGGCGTGCCGGAGAGCAGGCGGCGCATGGCTTCCGACAGCACCTCGAAGCCTGCCAGGAACATGAAAAAGGAGATGCAGATCGAGGCCAGCGCCTCGAACTTCCTGTGACCGTAAGGGTGACCGCTGTCCGGCGGTTTCAAAGAAATGGACAATCCGACGATGCCGATGACATTCGATGAGGCATCCAGCAGCGAGTGGAAACCGTCGGCTATCATTGCCAGCGTATTTGTGGAAAAACCTAATGCCAGCTTGGCCACCGCAACAAGCAGGTTCAACCCCAGGGTAAGCACGAAGACGTGTCGCGCTTGCCGTAGTTGTTCACTTCTTGCCGTCCAGTCGGTCATCATTGACAAGCCTATTCCAAATGGAATCGGTCCGGCAACCTACCCCGGGAACATTCGTCCGAACGACTGATCACCATTCATCCGAAAAGATCATGCCGGACCGCTGGCCGGACGGTAGAGTGGATTCAGAACGGTGAACGGTGCACGGGGCACTGTAAAGAGCCGAGGGGCTCTGTGGAAACGACAGGTTGACGTCGACCGGAGACAGCAGCAGGTAAGCCCGCCTTATATGAAGGACTGGCTGTAACGTAAGGAAATACTGAGCCTTAAGCAATAGGCAGCCAGACAGTAGCAAGAACACCACCGCAATGAAAATTTGGGTGGTGTTTTTGTTGGCGGCTCGCAAGGCAAGAGGCGGTAAAGTCGCGGTATGTTCACTCGGACAGGACAGGTTACTCCCACCGGACGATGTTAAGTATCCTGGTTGCGTGTGACGATGTGAAAGTGGGCTAGAGATTAGAAATTGGATTTGTGATGTCCTCTCGAGAAAACCAGGCTGGAATATTCCACTGCAAGCACAGTAGCAACGGGCTGAGAGGCAGGTTGGCGCTGGTCACGATCGGCAATACGCTTCGCGGCGATGACGGAGCAGCGCAAGCAGTCTGTAATGTGCTGCGTGAGACGGTAGCTGCACGTGTGTGCCGCTTCGACCTCGGCACGTATACGAACCTGCTGCCTCTATGCCTGGCCGGGCACGACGCTGCAATCATTCTGGATGCCGTGGCCACGGGCGGCACGCCGGGAAGTCTGACCATCCTCGATCTTACTGATCCAGCCCGAGCCTGCTCAGCCGGGAACATCAGTGCGACCCATGCCCTGTCGCTGGCGGATGAGTTGCAGATAGCAGGCATCGCGGGCTGCCTGCCCCGCAAGACCTTGTTCTTCGGAATCGAGGTGCAGGACGCCGGCTGGGGCAAGGGCCTGAGCGAGGCGCTGCGTTCCCGGCTGCCTGACCTGGCGGGCGAGCTGGAGCGGCTCATTGAGATGTGTGCTTGAGTCAGGTGGATGGAGAGATTGCCGGTGGGCTCGCAGACAGCATCCACAGACCGCACGAAGGAGAACTAGGGTGTGCGTATCGCTTCCAGCAAAGATCATCTCGATCGATGGGCAGGTTGCCTTGGTTGAGATCAACCAGCTCAGGCGCAATGTCATGCTGGCGGTCGAGGGTGCGCGAGCCGGCGACTGGGTCTTAATCTATGGCGGAGCTGCTCTTTGTCTGCTGGATGAAGATGCAGCTCTGGAGACCATGCGTCTGCTCGATGGTTTAGCGCAATAAGGCGCATGTACAAAGCGCTGCTGGCAAAAACGGACGCTGTTCTGCAGGAGTGGCGCCCTATGCGGTGCAGAAAGCGATGTATCGTCGGTGCAATCCCCAGGAGCGGGCAAGATGCCCGCACCCCCAGGAGAAATGCCGTACGGTTTCGGATGCAGGCATGCGCGAGTCGATGCCTACATTGGCCGGAGGACGATTCGCAGTCTGGGAGATGGTTCCGGATGTCCTCCCCCGGGTCGTCCGTTTGGACGATGCGATTCCCGTCAGCATTGGACGAAAATTGAACAGTTACCGGAAGGAAAAGATTGCGCAATGGAGCACTTTTTCATTCTTCCCAAGGCGTGGTTCCCTGCCTTCTTCGAGCTTATGCAGGAGTTCGGGAAGGTACATGCGCCCGTGCGCGTCTCCGACCAATCCTTCGCCTACAAACCCGTCATGTCGCCGGAAGAGATTGCCTTTGAGGCGCTCCGAACAATCCTGCCGCCGAAAAAGTACTTCTATCCTCAACGGGAGACACTGGTCAAGTACAGCGGGCATGAGGTAACCGAGCAGAGCCCCGAGCTGGTGCCTCAAGTCATCTTCGGCGTGCATCCGTGCGATCTCGCCGGCCTTGGGTTCCTCGACAAGATCTTCTCCGCTGAACCCGCCGACTCGCACTATCTGGCAAGGCGGGAGGCCACGCTCATTGTTGGTCTGTCGTGCATGCCGGATAAATACTGCTTCTGCAACTCCATGGGTAGCGACTCTCCCAACGGTGCTTACGATCTTTTCCTTACCGACATCGGCGATGACTTTTTTGTTCAGGTCAATACAGCCAGAGGGCAGCGGCTCGTGGAAGTACGCCCGGACCTGATGCAGGTTCCCGCCGACGAGCACCGGGACCGATACAAGCAGTTCTGGGTTCATCGAGATGAGGCTTTCCAGACCGGCTTCAAGTCCGACAACTTGCCTGCAATTGTTGACATGGAATGGGACAATCCGGTTTGGAAAGAGCTTGGTGAGCGCTGCTTGAGTTGCGGTAACTGCACTCCAGTCTGCCCGACTTGTTACTGCTTCGACATCATTGATATCGCCAGCCTTGAAGGAAACTCGGGCGAGCGTCAACGCGAGTGGGACAGCTGCCAGTTCAGCGGCTTCGCTATGGTGGCCGGCGGCTTCAACTTTCGGCAAACGCCTGTCGATCGCTTGAAGTTCTGGTATCGCCACAAGTTGCACGGGTTCGACGATCCCGCCGGCTTGCCTGGATGCGTCGGCTGCGGGCGCTGCACGGTTTCTTGCCCGGCCGGGATAGACGACATCGTCAACGTGGTGCTGAGGCTGCAGGGAGAAGCCAGGGAGGACAACAATGATGCCACGTAGCTCTCCGTTCTTGCCGACCCGCGGCATCATCCGGTCTATCGTCCCGCTTGCGCCGGACAACTTTCTGTTCGAGATTCATATGGAAAGTCCCGACGGGCTGGCTAATTGTATGCCAGGCCAGTTCGTTCAGGTCTGGGTGCCGGGCGTGGGCGAGTGTCCCATCTCGGTCTGTTCAGGACGCACCGGCACCAGCATCGAGCTGTGCATCCGGCGGGTGGGGCGCGTCACCAGTGCGCTGTTCCAGATGGTCGAGGGGGATTGGGTAGGACTCAGGGGCCCGTATGGGAACGGATTTCCCCTGCCTACGTACCAAGGGCATGATCTCGTAATGATTGCCGGTGGGCTGGGGGTGGCGCCCATTCGCTCGCTGTGGCAGTACGTGCTGGATCATCGGGACAGTTTTGGCAGGCTGATTCTCATATACGGAATGCGGCATTCCATAGATTTGTTGTTCAGGGCTGAATTCAAGGTGCTGCTGAGGCGTCACGACCTGGACGTTTACATCGCTGCCGAGGACGTGGTCGGCCCGGAGTTGCCGCCGGTGTCCTTTCAGCTCGGCCGGGTGACGGACATGCTCAAGCTCGCTCCGATAACCCCTGACTTTCACGCGGCAGTCTGCGGTCCTCCGGTCATGTATCGCTACGTCGTTGAGGAACTCAAGCAGAAGGGAGTACCCGCCTCCAACATCTGGTTGTCGCTCGAAAGACACATGAAGTGCGGCATCGGCAAGTGCGGGCACTGCTTTGTCGGCGGGCGGTTTACCTGTCAGGACGGGCCGGTGTTCTCCTTGAACGACCTCCGGTTTTTGCCGGAAGTCATCGAGTGTGCTTAGGGGAAGCAAATGAGCGCTCACAACGAACTACCGTGTATAGCCGTCTACAGCCTCACCGGTTGCGCGGGCGAGCTGCTCGTGATTCTGGAAAACCTGGACAAGGTCCTGCCGCTGGTGCGCGTGGTCAGCTTCCCGTTTGCCCAGAGCCGCAACGAGCTGAGACCGGTCGACATAGCGTTCGTCGAGGGCAGCGTCAGCCAGCCCCACGATCTGGAGAAGCTGAGGGAGATTCGTTCCAAGGCTCGCTGGCTGGTGGCAGTGGGCAACTGCGCTGTCTGGGGTTGCGTGCAGAAGTCGGCTTGCCGGCATTGGACGCCGCAGGAGATGGTGGACGACGTTTATGGCGCCGATTCGCCGATCGAGGCACTCCCCGCGACACCGCTGGATGCTCATGTACGCGTGGACGTGAAGCTCTCCGGCTGCCCCATCGATGCCGGGCAGTTTCTGGCGGTGCTGGCCAGCCTGCTCAAGGACCATCTGCCTTACATCACGCATAAGCCGGTGTGCCTAGAGTGCAAGCTGCGGGAGAACGCCTGTGTGCTTATCGAGAAGAACCTGCCTTGCCTGGGTCCCATTACCGCTGCCGGCTGCGGAGCGTTGTGCCCCAGTTTCGGAGCGGCTTGCTATGGATGCTGGGGTCCCTGCGAGGAACCGCAGATGGAGGCGATGGCAACCATACTCAAGGAGAAGGGATACGAGCTCGAGGCGATCCTATGCCGCCTGGGCACGTTCGGAATTCCTGATGAAGTTCTGACCAGAGTACAACCGTTCGAGCTTAAGGTGAGTGAAGCATGACCGAGCCGGAACGCAAAACCATTCATATCCCTGAGATTTGCCGCGTGGAAGGTCATTCGGCGGTGTACGTCGACATCGTCGGCCGAGAGGTTGCGGATGTGAAGCTCGATGTTTTCGAGGGTACCAGGTTCTTTGAGAAGATCGTCCTGGGCCATAACTTCGAGGAGATTCCCCACATCACCTCTCGGGTGTGCGCGATTTGCTCAACTGGTCACATTCTAGCCGCCGCCTTTGCCGTGGAGCGCATCCTCGGCTTCAACGCCGGACCTGAGGCGCAGCTCCTTCGCGAGCTCATGCATCTCGGCATGATCATCGAATCGCACGCCACGCATGTGTACGCGCTGGCATTGCCGGATTACCTCGGAGCACAGGACCTCATGGAGTTTGCTACGCAGCATCCCGAAGCCTTTGAAACGTGGACTCGCCTGCGCAATCTGGGGGCGGCAATCCAGACGGTGGTCGGCGGCAGGCCGTTTCATCCGGTGAACGTGCATGTTGGCGGGCTGTCGAGCATCCCGCCCAGGGAGAACCTCGAGAAGCTTCTCGAGCAGTTGGGCAAGGCCAGGAAGTGGGCGCTACGCACGTGCGAGCTGCTTATGAAGTGCGAACCACCTGTAGCGCGAACCACCTCGCCGGTCTTTCTGGCGCTTATTCCGGAGTCGAAGAGATACGGGTTTTTCGGTGACACCATTCGTTCGAGCGACGGGTGGGAGGACAGCATTCAGAACTACCGGCAGTACCTGGGCGAGCTGGCACTGCCTTACAGCCACGCTAAGCGCTCCACAGCACGCGGCAAGCCGCTGATGGTGGGAGCCATGGCCAGGCTGGCCCTGTTTGGGGATCGCCTGGGCAGCGAGGCGAAGTCGGTATATCAGGCTAGCCGCCTGGCGGCAGGCGACACCAACAGCTTGTGGAACAACCTGGCTCAGGCGATCGAAATCGTCGAGGCGATCGCCAGGTCGCGCGAGGTAGTGAATGCGTTGTTGAGGATGGACGCTGCGCGGCTGGGCGGCGCCCTTGTAAACAGACTGACGCCACAGACCGGCAGTGCTGCCGGTGCGGTCGAATGCCCTCGCGGTACGCTCTATCACTTCTACTCGCTCGATGAGCGCGGACGCATTGTGGCAGCCGATATGATTACACCGTCCGCGCAGAATACAGCGCGCATCGAGCTCGACATTCGCGAGGTCGTAGAACAGGCTGAAGACGTGGGCTCCGCCAATCTGCAAGCCAACCTGGAGACGCTGGTAAGGGCGTACGATCCCTGCAACACCTGCGCCACACACATGGTCACGGTCAGATATCGCTGACGACTGCGTGTTGTCGTTCAGCTCTGTGCGGCTGCTGTCTTCGCCGGCTCATGACGGACGGGGGCGCTGGTTTTGGGTCTGACAATCTCGACCGTGCAAGGGGCGTGCTGGACGACGGCGCTGGAGACGCTGCCGAGAATGAAGCGCGGGCAGACTCCTCTGCCGTGCGCGCCAATGACTATCTTGTCCGCCTCCCATTCGACGGCGGCATCGACGATTTCGGCTCTTGGAGCTCCCTGGCGGATCTCGTAGTGGACTCGGGCATCGCGTATGTGAGACGACAGCTTCTCGCGTGCTTCCTGACACAACTTCCGGGCCGCCTCTTTGCGTTTTTCGGAGACCTTGCCGATAAGATCAGCCCACCTATCCCGGGCCAGATCTTCCAGAGATGCGGACTCCACTATGGTCAGCACCTTGAATTCAGTGTCGCGCGGCCAACGCTGCTGCGCTACTTTGTCTATTACCTTCTGGGAGTAGGGTGAATCATCGATAGCTACAATCACTTTCACGTTCAGAATCTCCTGTTAACAGAAACTGTCACTGGTCTCTCACGTCATGACTGCCCGGACGGTGCCGGCACGCGGGCGGGAAGCCGCAATATGACAACGGAACAAGGCGCATGCGTCAGGACCGCGGTCGACACGCTGCCCAGGATGAAGCGGCTCATTCCTCGCCGCCCGTGGGAGCCCAGCAGGATCATGTTGGCGCCCCACGCGTTTGCGGTGTCGATTATCTGCTCAGCCGGATGCCCTTCCAGTACTTCCTGGTCGATCCTGCCATCCCGCAGATTGGATCGCAACTTTGACGCCACGGACCCCACCAGTCGCCGGGCTTCTTGCATGGCGTACTGAGAGGTGCTCTCCAGAAATGGGGCGTAAGAAACGTCACCGCCGTGGTCCAGGAGCACCGGCTCCACTACGTGCAGCACTTTGAATTCAACATCTACCGGCCACTGGTGCCTTCCTGCGAATTCCGCCAGTGCCTCACCGAACACCAGATCATCTACTGCAATTAGAATTCTCATTCCCCTTCTCCGGCTGCGCTGCTCTGCCGACAAGCCTTTCATCTCGGCATGCCTTCACAGTAGCCGAAGCCGGCCAGCGGCGCGTCGGCCAATCTAACGAATTGGCCTGGCCTTTGGAATGATTTGTGACCAGGCCTCTAGACCAGCCCGCGCCGCATGGCCTGGACAGCCGCCTGCGTCCGGTCATCCACGGCCAGCTTGTTCAGGATGTTGCGCACATGGGTTTTTGCCGTTGCCAGAGAAATGATCAGCCGATCGGCGATTTCCTGGTTGGACAGCCCGTCGACGACCAGTCTAAGGACCTCCAGCTCTCGCTGGGATAGTGGTTCTGGCAGCGGCTGTCTCCCGGCGGTCGGTGGCTCCGTCCTGGTTGGCGGGGCTGCTGCCGCCTCGGGGGAGGGAGCCGGAGATGGTTTTGTTTGCGCGGCGTAATGCAGCAAAACGCGATTGGCAATCGATGAGTCCAGCCAGACATCCCCGGAGCTGACGCTACGAATGGCGGTGTAAAGGCGGTCCGGCTCCACGTCCTTGAGGCAGTACCCGCTGGCACCGGCGGCCAGCGATGCGAATATATCGCGGTCATTGTCATGCGAAGTCAGCATAATGATCTTTACGTCCGGGTGCTTCTCCAGGATTTTTCGGGAGGCCTCTATGCCGTCCATGACCGGCATGCCTACGTCCATGAGGACGATATCCGGCTTCAGTTGATCGACGGACTGCACCGCCTCCTCGCCGTTGCTGGCTTCTCCGACCACCTTGATATCGGTGGTGCGGTCTATGACTGTCTTCAACCCAATGCGGGTTAACAAGTGGTCTTCCACCAGAAGAGCCCGAATGCTAGGTCCGGCTGTGCTGTGTGTTTCTTCGCTCATGATGGCCCTGCTGTCTCGGTCGGTTGAGCCCGGAGTCTACCCGGACGTCGCCCAACAATTATATTCTGAAGTAAAGGCCGTCCCCCGGGTAAGGATTCACTCAAGGACGTCTCCGCAATGTCATTCTGAGCCGAGCAAGGCGAGGCGAAGAATCTCTGGGCGGGATGCGCTGCCGTGAGAGATTCTTCGTCGCCCCTGCGGGGCTCCTCAGAATGACAGACAAGGAATGGGGGCTCCTCAGAATGACAGGTGGAAATGCTCAGCACTGAACACTTACACCCCCCAGCTGCCCGGGCGCACGACCCGGCAAGGCTATGCGGAAGCTAGTTACACGGATTACACTATTGTGAGTGGCCACGCTCGGCGGCGGTTGTCAGGAAGTCTCTGCCACTGGCCTTTTCCAACGGACGATGGTAAACACAAATAGGGCAGACGAGAAAAGTACAAGCGAGAGCATTGGCGGGCTGTCTGCCGAAGAGATTGATCTCCGCAAACGCTGGCTCGAATTCGCGAAGGAGGACGAGGACCTTCTGGGCGAAATCGATGGCGTCATAGGGCAGCACCTCGAAAAGATCATAGCTGCCATGTACGACCACTTCTTCTCGTTTGAAGAAACGAAAGCGTTTTTCCCGGATGCCGCCACGCTGAACAGGGCAAGGAGCGCCCAGCATCAGTACTTCATCAGGCTTACCAAGGGCCAATACGATGCCGAGTATGTAAGGGACAGGCTGCGCATCGGTGCAACCCATTACCGGGTCGACCTCGATCCCAAGTGGTACATAGGCGCCTACAACCGCGTGTTATCGCGCATCTTGCCGCTTCTCGCGGCGCACTGGCCGTCCGACCCCGAAAAACTGACACGCGCATTCAGCGCCTTGCTTAAGATTGTCTTTTTCGATATGGGGCTGGCTATCGAAACGTACATTTCGGCCAAGGAGTCCGCCATTCGTAAGCATCGTGACGCAATCGCAGAGCTCGAGACCGAGCGCAGAGTTACGAAGGACATCCTAGAGAACGCGCCGGTCGGCATTGTGCGACTGAATGAGGAGTTCGTTGTCCTGGAGTGCAATGAGGCCTTCGGGGAGATGATTGGTGGCGGTGAACGGGGTGGGATCATCGGCCAGCGCCTCTTTGACATAGTGCCGGACCTGAGCAGGGCACCGTTCGAGTCAGCTCTTTCGACCGGACACCCCTATCAGTGTGCTGCGGAACCACTGCCGTTCGTCGCTGCCTGGACGACCGGACAGACGTTCTGGGATTGGGCGGTATGGGCGGTAAAGGATAAGGACGGTGTCACCTCCGGACTGGTCGCTCTGTTTGTCAGTGCCACGGACAGGGTGCTGTTGCAGCAGCAACGGGAGGACTTCGTCGCCACGTTGACACACGACCTGAAGACCCCCATCCTGGCAGCCAATCGAGCCGTCCGCCTGCTCTGCGAAGGAGACTTCGGACCGGTCAGTGAGCCACAGGCTCGCATTCTGGACACGATCCACCAGAGCAACGAAGCGCTCTACAAGATGGTACAGACACTGCTGGATGTCTACCGCTATGACAGCGGCGCAAAGGAGCTCAACCTGGGCTGGCACAATTTAGCCGAAACCGTGCGTCGACTCGTAGCGGAGCTGAAACCGCTGGCCGAATCGAAGGGTATCAGCTTGATGGCGCAGTTGCCGGCTGCCCCCAGAGAAGTGCTTTGTGACGAGGCGGAGATTCGCCGGGTCATTCAGAACCTTCTGGACAACTCGCTCAAGTTCACGCCCGCGGGCGGGACGATTTCCGTAGAGATAGCAGAGTCTGAGACAAAGACGACCATCCGGGTGAGCGATACGGGCAAGGGCGTCTCTGAAGAGGACATGCCGAAGCTATTCCAGCGCTTCTGGCAGGCGGCTTCCAGCGGTCGCTACTACGCCAGTACAGGCTTGGGGCTTTACCTGTGCCGGAAAATAGTAGAGCTGCACAAGGGGCAGATATGGTGCGACAGCAAACCGGGCAAGGGAAGCACCTTTGCCTTTACAATCGGGGACCTGTCGGATCGGACGTGAGACTCTGCACTGCTGGCGCATGCGCCCAGAGCTTCCCAGCAATTCTACCGGTGGAGGGTCCCCAGCGCCGCCCAGATCACCATATGTCGCCCGCGCATCCCCCGGGGCTCGGCTGGCCCGCCCAGTACTGTCAACATACGCATGAATGGCGCTGCGGTTTGTCCGCCTTTTTTTTGGAATCGTCCGCAACTTGCCAGCTGGAAGCTGGCGCTCCCAGGGGCACTGGCACACAATCAATACCGCTGGAGGTGCTGGAGCAGGAGGTCGAAGACTACGGGAGCCATGCGCCCGCACTCTACCGCGCGAGCG
>DATNRD010000199.1:0-5106 GCA_036703665.1 Candidatus Obscuribacterales bacterium | reverse complement strand
CCTTATCGAAGACAGCCCGACGGACGCAGATCTCATTAGCTTGGCCCTGTCCGACGCCGAAGACTATGCCACCTTCGAAGTCCACTGGGTGGAGCAGCTTAAGGACGGACTCAAAGCCCTGGAGGAAGAGCAGTTCGACGTCGTGCTCTCGGATTTGACCCTGCCCGATGAAGAAGGCATCAACACCTGCGCCAGAATAAGAGCGAAAGCACCGGCAATGCCGATCGTCATGCTGACAGGCGTGGATGACACGCAGATCGCGGTGGAAGCAGTGCGCATCGGAGCTCAGGACTACCTGCTCAAGAACGAGTTGAACGGAAAGCTCCTCGCCCGGGCGCTAAGGTATGCGATCGAGCGCAAGAAATCGGAAGAGAAAATCAACGCCCTCAACGAGGCTCTGCAGAACCGCGTAGCCGAAGTCGCCTCGGCCAATGAGGAGCTGAAGGTGCTCGCCGAGCAGCTGAGCGAGGCACGGGACGCCGCCTTGAAGGCATCCCGACACAAATCCGAATTCCTGGCCAACATGAGTCACGAGATAAGGACTCCCATGAACGCAATTATCGGCATGAGCGACCTGCTTTTGCGAACGGAACTCAACGACGAGCAGCTCGAGCTGGCCGGCACCATCGGCGATTCGGCTCAGATGCTTCTGGATCTGGTCAATGACATACTGGACTTCTCCAAAATCGAAGCCGGCAAGCTGGAGATAGAGGACTACGAATTCGATCTGCTCTCTATAGTGGAAGGCACTGCTGATATGCTCTCCGACAGGGCACGCAAAAAGCCGCTTGCTTTGTTGACTTACGTAGATCCGCATATGCCCAGCCCGTTGCTTGGCGATGCCGGGCGCTTGCGGCAGGTTCTCGTCAACCTGGTATCGAACGCCATCAAATTCACGGAGCGGGGATGGGTGCTTATCGAAGCCTGCTTGCACGATGCCGACGCCCAGAAAACGGTTGTTCGGCTGAACGTGCAAGACAGCGGTATCGGACTGTCGGAGCAGGCTCGCCTCCGCTTGTTTCAACCCTTCTCACAGGCCGACGGGTCTATCACGCGCAAGTACGGCGGCACCGGACTGGGATTATCCATATCAAAGCGGCTTGTTGAGCTGATGGGAGGCGAAATCGGCGTAGAGAGCGTTGAAGGCAGAGGATCTACTTTCTGGCTGACGGTGCCGCTCAACCGGTCCCCTGCCTCGCGACCCGTTACAGAAGGCCATGGTGAGCTGGTAGGAGCGAGGGTGCTGATCGTCGGGGGACAAGCCAAGCTGGCCCAGATATTCCACAGTTGCCTCACCGCCTGGGGGGCAGAATGCCAGCTTGTCGACTCGACCGCCGGCGCGATGGAAGAGCTCCGGCGGCAGGGGGACGGGCGCAAGGCATATGACGTGGCCCTGGTGGACAGCGCACTGGCAGGATCGGCAGGCGAGCTAGCCGCCCTGACCGGGCACGGAACGGCGGTCAGACTCGTGCTGTTTACTTCCTACATTCAGCGCCAGGAAGACGATGACGCTAATTCCGTCTTGGCAGGCTATCTGGCAAATCCAATCAAACAATCCAAGTTGCTGTCGGCCATGCTACAAGCTCTCGGCCGGCAACCGGATCATGAGCGCCTGCCGGAACCCAGGAGGCGCCGCCGCGACACACATGGACTGACGGCTATCAGCAGACAGCCGGTCCTCGTGGTCGATGATCACGCGCTGAATCAGAAGGTCGCCACGCTCCTTTTGCGTGAACTCGGGCTGGTGGCGCATGCAGTAGGCAGCGGGGCGGAAGCGCTGGAAGCCATGAGCCGCATTCAGTATGCGCTGGTCTTGATGGATTGCCAGATGCCCGACATGGACGGCCTCGAAGCAACACGCATAATCCGCCAGCAAGAGCGAGAATCGGGGCGCCGAATCCCCATCATCGCCATGACCGCCAGCGCCATGCAGGGCGACCGGGAGGCTTGCCTTTCTGCCGGAATGGACGACTACCTGAGCAAGCCCATCAACCAGAAGCGACTGCGCGAAATGCTCCAGCGATGGCTTCCGTCCGTGCTCGCCGCGGCACCGGCGCC
Source organism: Candidatus Obscuribacterales bacterium (assembly GCA_036703665.1). Classification (GTDB taxonomy): domain Bacteria; phylum Cyanobacteriota; class Vampirovibrionia; order Obscuribacterales; family Obscuribacteraceae; genus DATNRD01. The sequence continues at coordinate 3,048 of DATNRD010000199.1, read as the reverse complement.
AGGCGACACGAGCCCGAGCCGGGTCGGAAATGCAGCGCCTCCACAGTCCCTGGCGCTGGCTTCGCTATCAAACTTGTCCGAAATACGGGAGGCAGTCGGCGAAGCGGCCGCGGGAAAAATGCTGCAAATTTTCCTGGAGACTACGCCACCGCTCCTCGAGCGGCTCCGGGACGCAGTCAATCATAGGAATGCTCCCGCCTTGAGAAAAGCCGCTCATAAACTGAAAGGCGCCTGTGCCACCATCGGCGCAACGCAGATGGCCGAATCTTGCCATGCTCTCGAGCAGTCAGCCGGGCAGGAGGCGTGGGAAACCGCTCCGGACGCCCTCAAGCATCTTACCCGTTGCTGGGAAGAACTCGAACAGCATATGCAACAGGCGATCCAGTCGTTGCACGGGCACTAGACATGGACTCGTCCCTTCCTACCGCGCCGGTCCTGTCGCCGCATTGCCTGCACCGTGAGAGTCAAATCAGTCCCTGGCGCAGTGCCTTGACGGCAGCCTGGGTGCGATCGTCCACCACCAGCTTCTCCATAATCCTGCGCAAATGACTCTTCACCGTTTCTGCGCTGAGGTAAAGGCGCTTGCCAATTTCCGGGTTGCTCAGCCCCTCGGCCACAAGGCGGAGCACATTCTTTTCCCTGTCCGAAAGCTCGATCCCGGGCAGCAGCTCCTCGCTTTCCTTGGGAGCAGCCGGAGCTGACGCAGCTGAAGTGCGCGCGGGCCCCCGCAGAACGCGGGACGCGATGGCGGGATCGAGCCAGGCGGCGCCGTCGATGACCGTGCGGATCGCCAGGGCCAACCTGGTCATAGGAGCGCCTTTCAGACAGTAACCATCCGCGCCCGCAGCAAATGCCGCGAAGATCCCTTCATCTTCCTGGTGAACCGTGAGCATGACCACTGGCAAGTCCGGAAATCTCTGCTTTACTCGCTGGGTCGCCTCTATGCCGTCCATGCCGGGCAGCTCTATATCCATTAGGACCACATCGGGTTTTTGCGCGCAGATCATTTCTACGGCCTCAAGCCCATCTTCGGCCTCGCCGGCTATGGAGAATCCCTCGATGCGTTCGAGCCCGGCCCTGAGCCCGAGCCTGATCATTTCGTGGTCTTCCACAATGAAGATGCTTATGGTCTCAGAGCTTGCCATGGGCGCCTCCCGCAGTATCTCGTTGCCTTAGCTGCCACTGACAATGATCCCGAGCGGAGGATGCCGCGTAAACCATGTTCGCATCAGGAGCAAACATGGACTGGCCCCGGCGTTCATCGAACCACGTATAGTATCAGCCATTGACATCTACCCGTGCGACTCGCCAACTTTTGCATAAGCGCTCCGTCGCCTTCGCCACGTGCGCCAGGACTCTCGGCGGCCACCGCCGGCTGGCTCCGCCGTTTTGCGACTGCGCATTCTCTGGCCGCTCCGGGGGTTGGCAAGGTTCGCCCCCTTCGCTGGCGCTGTTGGCTCGCTATGCGTCGCATCGCAGTGCGCGCAGCGGGCCGGGCTGAACTCGGCTTTATCGGGTAACAAACCTGGAAAGCCGGAGAAGATCTATCGGAAAGTCAGATCTTCCTTTTTCCACGAGATCCGCCAGTATTCGCCCGACGGCGATGGCGAACTTGAAGCCGTGTCCTGAAAAGCCCGCGGCGATTGCAATACCGGGATAGCCAGGGAGCAAGTCGATGATGAAATTGCGGTCCGGCGTGAGGCTATAAAGACAGGTCATGGCGTGAACAACCTCACCCAACGCTTGCGGGACCAGCGCTTGCATGCGGTGGCGCAGCCGCTCGATCGTTTCTTCCGGCACGTCGAACGAGCGGCTGTCTGCGGTCACCGGCGGACCGAAATGGTGCTCGGCTACCTTTACCCCGTCAAGCCCGAACACCGGGAAGCCGTAAAACTCGATGTCAGGCCCGTTCCGGTTCTGGCCGTATTGAGCAAAGATTGGAAATCGACCGATGGAGAACAGCTCAGGATCAGGCGGGCGGAAAAAGACATACCTCTCTTCTGTTACCCTCACCGGAACAGCCAGCCCGATCTTGCTTAAAAGCGGCTCGGCCCATGGTCCGGGAGTGATGACGAGTTTGGCGCTTCGATACTTTCGATCGCCACAGGCAACCTCTATACTGTCTTCGTCGAAATGGAACCCGGTGACGCCGGTGCGGTCCAGGATCGTCGCGCCGTGCTTTTCCGCCATTCGCACCATGAGCGGCACGCATTGAGAGGGGTTGAGAATGCCGGCATCCTTCTGGAAGGCTCCCACCGTCCCCGGCTCGATGCGAAATTGCGGGTATCTGCGCCGGATCTCGGCGGCGTCCAGCAGCTCGTAGTCGATTCCTACTTCGTTCATGCTGGAGATGCAGGCTTCGAATGCAGGATGACCGGGCTTGCTCAGGTCGAGTCCACCGGTCGTGGTGATCACTTTCTCGCCTGCGTCAGCCTCCAGCTCAGCCCACAAGGCATAGGACAATTTGGAGAGCCTGACATAGGTGGGATGATCGTAGGAAAGCCTGATTATGCGGCTGTGCCCATGCGAGGCGCCGCGGTTGTGCCCGATTTCGAACTGCTCGACAAGCAGCACCGAGCGCCCGTCACAAGCCAGATGATAGGCAGCCGCGCTGCCCATGGCTCCGGCTCCCACAACAATCACATCGAATTCGTTCATGTATACGCGCTCCGCCGTCCGATTGGCTTTCGTAGCGTGTGCACCGTTGCGCCTGCCTGCGGACCGAGAACCGCATTGTAGACGACGCCGGCCCTTCACCCTGGGGGCCAGGCGACTTCCGTCCTCAACCTGGCGGGCGCGGCGATTTTAACATGACAGCTTGACGCTCGGCTTCCCATGTGGTTTTATGCCAGGATGGTCACAAACTCATGACAATTCAGGATCTGCATGTAGCCATGGTTGTCCGCTGCTTCTCCCCACACGGAGGATTGGAGCTGTACACCTACAGGCTCGTCGAGCAGCTACTCGATAAGCAGGTGCGCGTGACGGTGGTCTGCCAGGAAGACTCCGGCTCGCTTGCGCACCCAGGGTTGAGGATCGTGCATTTCG
>DATNRD010000198.1:0-3151 GCA_036703665.1 Candidatus Obscuribacterales bacterium | reverse complement strand
CGTGTCCGATAGCCCCGTAAGGAACCGCCAGTTCTGCTCCGGCAGCGTGAGAGGCCGGCAGCGACACGAAAATGAAAACGAGGGAAATTAAGCATCTCTGCAATAAAGAGATCCGTTGCATGATTGTCTCCGATTGATCGTCGTGCGAGTCCCGCACATACGTATGCGCCATGAGTGGGGGCCAGGGCGTGGGCGGGAAGGTTGCCTGCCTATCCCCGCCCACGTCCGGCACCGCTGCACAGCGCTAATTGCCTTTGCCAGGCACATGCACCGCTCCAGGCGGCTGCAAGGCGGTCGGTTCGTACTGATGCAGCGCCGACCTCACCGCTGAGACGAGCTCGGTGAACCTTGATGAGGTCCTCGGGCACCGTCCGCTCGGGTAGAAGCAGCTTTTGCCAGCGAACAGTGACGACAGCAGCTCCGCCGACAGCTCCAGCTGGACTCCCTGCCGGGCAGGCAGGTTGACGATATTCTGAGGGCTTTCCCCCTTGTAGCGCGGTGCGTCCGGGTCGACGGCAAAGCCACCCTCCTTGAGGGCGGCAAGGGTCAGCTCCTTGAGCCGGCGATTCAAGCCGCCCAGCCAGATGACAGGGCTGCCATGCCTGCCCATGCAGTGCACCGACAGCGCCACCATCGATGTCTCCAGCAGTTTCGACAGTGCCGGATCGCGGAACTTGGTCGCCGTCACGTGGAACTCCTGGGCGGACTCGCGGCGCAGGGCCTGGAAGTCGAAGAAGTTGTAGGTGCTTCCGGCGATGGCGCGGGCCACCGCTGACGTGCCCGGTTCGATGTATCCGCCATGAGGCGAGATGATCGTTGCCCAACTAGAGCGATCCGTGTAGCGAATCCTGTAGTCCCTGCCGTCCGCAAAGCGCTGCTTGATGGCAAGGACGCTCGAGTATTTGTCTGCCACAGCCTGCCTCGATTGGCCGGCACCCAGCCGGGAGGACCGAAAGCCGGCACTGTTGGCGCCCTCGTCCTTTCCCGGGTGCGGGTAAACCACACCGCTGCCTGGAAGGAGCAGGCGCTACGGATGACGGGCCGGTCTTCCGGCTGCTTACCGACCGCTCACTTCTTGCGCTTGTTGCGCTTTTGCCGTTCCATGCTCCGGTCCATGAGCACGAATATCGTCAGGAAGGAAACGATGCCGGCAACCATCGCCACAGCCTGAATCCAGCCGCTCGTGTTGTAGCCGACGGCGAAGGCTGCGACAGTCAGGAGGAAAAAGACAATACCGAGCTTGCGCTCCGGGTCCAGCGGCGTGAACTCCCGGTTGCCCCAGGTAATTTGCTCCTGGTCGACCGGCTCCGGTGCCGGCGCATGGTCCTCCTCCGGGCCGGCTGCGGACGTATCGTCCCAACCCCCGTTGGCGTCTACCGCCTTGCCCATGAGCACCATGATGGTCACGAACGAGGCCACACCGACAAAGGCGAAGGCCGCCTGAATGCCGCTGTCGACAGCGTTGTAGGCGATCGTGAAGGAGACGATGGTGAGTAGAAACAGGACGATCCCGTACTTGCGGTCTCGGTCCAACGGCTTGAACTCTTTGTTCATAAGCGAAGCTTCCGGTTGTGAGTTGACCGGGGTATGAGCGGATCATCCCGGTGCGTGCGGGCGGGGCTTAACCCCGCCCGCACGACACCGCACGCGCCGCTACTCCCAGGTGTGGGGACGCACGCACATGCAGTCCCACAGGCGGTGCTGGCAGCCGGAGCACCAGTTCTGGTACACCGGCTCGCAGGTCGTGCAGACGTCGGTGTACTTGATGCCGCTCAGGAGCTTGGTCCCGCACTTGGGGCAGGACTTCTCCTTCTCGGTGGTGGCGGCGGGCTTGTCGGAGTTGCTGTTCTCCATGTTCCCTCTCTTCGGATCCCTGTGGATCCCGGTTGCTGTGCGCCTTCACCGGCACTGCGCGTAAGGTGCGGCCGGCGCGGCAAAGTTCAACTCCGGAAGAAAACGGTTCGCATGACGGTGAATGGACCCTTGAAGGTCAGCGATGCGTCCAGCTCGTCTTCACACCCGACGTATCGCAGGGTGAAGCGGCAGAAGGCCACGTACTGCGCCTCCGGCCTCACGAACTTGCCTGGCATCACCGTCTCGAAGCAGTACTGCGGTCTGCCGTGCTCCTTCAGCGTAACCAGGATGGGCACCTTGTCAGGGTCGGCGGTGTCCGGGCCCGGCCGACCTCTAGTCAGGCGAAGCTCGGTTCCGCTCGCGCCTGGCAAGCGCAAGGCGGTACCCGGTTCGGCGCCCAGGAACTCCAGGAGCGCAGCGGCGCCTACGCTCCTTTCGAAAAGCGTGACGTGCTCCGTTTTAGCGCCTTCGGCAGCCAGGCTGGCGGTAAGCGCCAGCTTGACGGTGCCCCGCTCGAATTCGTCGCTGGCCGACGGCACCAGGCCGGGCACGCCGAACCTGTTGACCAGGCGCTCCACGGAGAAACCGGCAATGAAGGCCGTAATTGCGGCCAGGGCAAAAGTCGCCAGCATGATTGGCAGGCCGTGGCGGATGTGCGTGAACAGCTCCCGGTTCGAGCCGTCCTCGCCGACTGCCCACAGCGCGATCTGTGTAAAAATCGGTCCCCCGACGAGGTACCCAATCACGAACCCCAGAAATGTCGCGCTCAGGACGACCACGACCTTCACGAGCTCCTTCATAGGTGAGGTCCTTTGAAATGGTTGCAGCAGGCAGCAGCACGCTCGCCTGATGCAACGGAAAGCGGGAGGCGGACGAATCCCGCAAAGTCAAAGCCATGAGCGTCGCTGCTCATGGCCCTGTCCGTTCGCGAAAAAAAGCTGTTTATGCGGCTGCCGGGCGACGGGGCTTCCAGACAACCGGGCAGATGCCGTTTGCGCAGGTGTCCGCGCCCCGCAAGGTGGAGGCAGCCGACTCGTGTGCGCCTGCGTCTTTGGAGAGAGCCTGTGCGACCTCGAATATCGCCGCCGCTACTACTGTCAGGATGTCGCTGGTTTCGGAATGCATCGACCTGTCTCCCACGAGTCTCCCCTTGCTTCATTTACAGGCTGGCGCCGGAATTTAGGCGGATCTAACAGACAGGCAATCAGCCTGTTGGCCGGCGGAGGCTAAATGGGAAAACTAGGCGGGTTTGGTGGCTACTGGTTCTGTAGAAATGCAAAAAACGACGCCAGAACCT
>DATNRD010000197.1:0-4306 GCA_036703665.1 Candidatus Obscuribacterales bacterium | reverse complement strand
CTGTCCGGTCGGTGCTCAAACAGCCGCCCCCAAACCAGTCATTGTCGGGATCGTTGACCGGGACAAGGTGGTGACGGGCTATCCGAAGGCGCAGCAAGCAGCCGAAGAGCTTAAGCGGGCGGAAGAGAAAGTCCACAAGCTCATCGAAGACAGCAACAAGCAGTACGAGGAAGCGAAGAACGCCAAGAAGCCTCCGGCCGAGCTGGAAGGTCTGCAGCGTCGCCTGCAGACTGCCATCGATGGCGAGGTCAAGCAGGTGCAGGCCAGGGCGCAGACTCTGGAATCGCAGCTCGAGAACGAAATCGATTCGGCCATCAAAGCAGAAGCTGCTGCCCGTAAGGTCGATGTCGTGATTCTCAAGCAAGCGGTTCTGATGGGCGGTGTCGACTTGACCGACGGCGTGGCCAAGCGTCTTGCCGGGCTGGCGAGCTCGGGCACCAAGACGAGCACCAAGTAGATCGGCCGCCGGGACTGACCGGAACCAGCGTAAGTAGAGCAACGGGGCGGCCTGCCGGGCGGCTCCGTCGCCTTTCGTTGCGCCTGAGAGGATGTAAGACATGAAGCTTCCCAGAGAGTTCAGCCTAGGTGAGATTGCCGCAGTGAGCGGCGGCAGGCTGGAAGGACCAGCCGACCTCAAGATAGCTGCCGTGGCAACCAATCCCATGGCTGCCGGACCCGGCGATCTGGCGCTGGTTTTCGAACCGAAACTGGTAAAGCGCCTCGACCAGTGCCGCGCCTCGGCCGTCATCGTGCCGGAAGGAGCCAAGACCGAGCTGCCCAAGATCGTTGTTAAGCGCCCCATGCTTGCGCTCAGGAACATGCTCACAGCGCTCCAGCCCAGGCGGTTCTTCCCGGAGCCTGGTATTCATCCCTCGGCCGTTGTCGATCCCACCTGCCACCTGGCCGAAGCGGTGGCCGTCGGGCCGCTGGCTGTCATCGGACCGGGAACGAAAATCGGCAAGGGAACCCGCGTCTCGGCCGGGTGCATAATCGGCGGGCAGGTGACCATCGGCGAGGACTGCCTCTTCCATCCCGGCTGCATGATTGCCGACTATGTTGAGATCGGCAACCGCGTCATTCTCCAGCAGGGCGCCAGCATCGGCTCGGACGGCTTCGGTTACGTCACCGAGCGCCCGTCGAATATGGAGCTGCGCATGGCAGGCATCAAGGAGCTGTCGGAAGAGCCCAACCCGCACCTGAAGATCCCGCAAATCGGCACCGTCGTCATCGAGGACGACGTCGAGATCGGCTCCAACGTAACCATCGATCGTGCCACCATAGGCGCTACCGTGATTGGTGCCGGGACCAAGATCGACAACCTGGTCATGGTTGCGCACAATTGCAAGATTGGCAGGGAGGCCATTATCGTCTCGCTTGTCGGCATCGCCGGCTCGTGCACCATAGGGGATCGGGCAATCCTGGCCGGGCACGTGGGCGTCAAGGACCATATCAAGATCGGCAAGGATGCTATCGTTGAGGGCAAGGCTGGCGTCATGAGGGACATTCCCGACGGCGACGTGCAGGTAGGCAGCCCGGCGGCTCCGGCCCGCGAATTCTTCAGCCAGGTGGCGTTTCTGCGCAGGGGACCGCAATTTCAGGATGAGCTGCGCGCGCTCAAAAGGAAGGTGGAGGAGCTGGAAGCAGCATTAAAGGAACGCGAACTGGTGGGGCAGTCCCAGTCATGAACGTGGCCAGGCATGCTTCTGCTTCCTCAGTGGTCTCCTTTGCCGGGCGAGGCGTGACCTCCAGGCAGACCGTAAGCGTTGAAGTCGAGCAGGCCGAGCCCGGGCGCGGCATCGTCTTTGCCGTTCGCCAGGGCGGGGCTGCTGTCGAGATTCCCGCGCGCTGGGATTTCGTCGTCAACACTCTTCGCAACGTGGTGCTGGGAGCGCAGGGCATACGCCTTTGCATTGTCGAGCACTTTCTGGCTGCGGCCAGCCTCTGGGGGCTGGACGATCTGCTCGTGCGTGTAGATGGGCTCGAGATGCCTTTAGGCGACGGCAGTGCTCTTTTCTGGATCGAGTTGTTCAAGGCCGCCGGTTGGGAAAGGAAGACAGTTGAAGCTCATCTGGAGCTGAAGGAGCCTGTCACCGTTCAGAAGGGCGAGCGGCTGTTGATGGCCGTTCCCGATGACAGGTTTTCCATGAGCTACCACATGGACTGGGATCACCCCATGGTGGGCAAGCGCTGGCAACGCTGGGACGCCGGCATGGACCCAGTCGAGATAGCAGCGGCTCGCACCTTCGGGCCTCTCAAGGAACACCAGTTGCTCGGTTTGACCGATGAAGTAGTCAGCCTCACAGAGACGGGCTTCACTCAGGAGCTGCGTTTCCAAGACGAGCCGGTGCGCCACAAGCTGCTCGATTTGCTTGGTGATCTGAGGCTCTCGGGCGTGAATCCAATGAGGTTCAAAGCCCGCTTCCTCAGCATCAAGGCAGGACACGAGCTGGATGTCGAGTTCGCCAGGCGGCTGGCCCAGGCAATTAGTCCGAAGGCTTAGGTCCGCGCCCGCTGTTGGTTCGCAAATGCCCTTTCCCGGTGCCATTGACCCGCGCCCTACCGGGCTCGCTGTGGTGTGGACAGGACCAGTTATGATCTGTACCTACCGGTTGCCCTGCAGGAGAGTTCGTATGAAGTGTATTACGAGGGTACGTGCACGTGCTTTGACCGTGAGTCTTCTTATGGCGCTCGCAGCGATTGTAACAGGCGCACCGCCATCGCTGTCGGAGGCAGTTACCGCTTCGGATTCGCAGGGAGTGAGCCTGACCATTTACAACCAGAACTTCGGTCTGGTGAAGGATGTGCGTTCGGTGGACCTTAAGGAGGGCATCAACTACCTTCGCTTCGAGGATGTCGCTGCCATGATCGACCCCACCTCCGTCAGCTTCGAGTCGCTCACTGCACCGAATGCGGTGGTAGTGCGGGAGCAGAATTATCAATACGATCTCATGGACCCGAACACGATCCTGTCGAAATCAGTCGGCAAGAACGTCAAATTCAAGCAATACCTGCCAGGCGGGCAGATTGTGGAGCTGTCCGGGGTGCTCTTGAATCCGCCAGTTGCCACTGTATCCGATACCGAGGGTCGCGTGTCGACGCGCCATCAAGGACTCGTGTTGAAGACCGGCGAAGGTGTCGTCCTCAATCCTTCCGGGCAGGCAGAGCTGACGGAGCTTCCTGCCGGGCTGGTATCGAAGCCGTCGCTCTTATGGAAGCTGGAGTCAACGAAAGCAGGCAAGCACCAGACAGAGATCGGCTATCAGACAGCCGGGCTCAACTGGCGATGCGACTATGTGGCCGTGTCCAACCCCGATGATTCGCAGGCGGATCTGACGAGCTGGGTGACGCTGGACAACAAGTCAGGTGCGACCTACAAGAATGCATCACTAAAGCTGCTGGCAGGAGATGTCCACAGGGTTCAGCCTCCGGTCAGACCGATGATGATGCGAGGCGCGGCCACAGCCGCAGCCGCACCGGCACCGCAGTTCAAGGAGCAGGCCTTTGCTGAGTATCACCTGTATACACTTAAGGGAAAGACCGACGTCAATCAAAACGAGACCAAACAACTGAGCCTCTTCAACGCCAATAACGTGCCTACCAAGAAGCTCTTCATTTTCGAGCCGGAGGCTCCCGTCGTTTACGGCTACTGGCGAGAGGGCGACAATCAGAAGGTGAAGGTCAAGCTGGAGATTGAGAATTCAGAGGCGAATCACCTCGGCATGCCCCTGCCCAAAGGCAAGGTGAGGGTATACAAGCACGATCAGGACGGCGCCCTGCAATTCATCGGCGAGGATATGATCGAGCACACGCCGCGTGATGAGAAGGTGAGGCTGTATATAGGCGATGCCTTCGACCTTGTCGGTGAGCGCAAGCAGACCAACTACCAGCGCGTGTCGGACCATGTTCAACGAATGTCCTACGAGATAAGCCTCCGCAATCATAAGGACAGCGCCGTGACAATTGCCGCCGTGGAACACTCGTATGGGCAATGGAAGATCCTCGAGTCCAGCCATCCCTATACGAAAAAGGATGCCAGAACCTTCGAATTCAGCGTGAAGGTTCCTGCCCGGGGCGAAGTGAAGATCACCTACGACATCGAAGTGCGGAGCTAAGTACCGCGCCGGGTTTGGCGCCGCTCGCCCGTTATTCATGCCCCCCCTACGTAGTGCAGCCGCTTGCGGCGTGAGACCCGCTTGCGGCGTGAGACCCGCTTGCAGCGTGAGACCCGCTTGCGGCGTGAGACCCGCTTGCAGCGTGAGCTCCGCTTGCGGCGTGAGACCCGCTTGCAGCGTGAGCTCCGCTTGCG
>DATNRD010000196.1:0-6710 GCA_036703665.1 Candidatus Obscuribacterales bacterium | reverse complement strand
ACCGGGTAAGTTGGTGCGCCTGCCGAACCTTATCGCGCACGGCGATGCGCCCGCCGTTCCAGCCCCCGCCACGCCCGGCTGCCAGTTGTGGTAACATAAAAATCCTCGTCTGCCCGTAGCCCAGTTGGATAGAGCGCATGGCTACGAACCATGAGGTCGGAGGTTCGAGTCCTCCCGGGCAGGAGCGTTTCGAGACTTCACAAAACTTTGGTCTCCCTCTGGTCTCCCCTTTGATTTCGGAGACGAGCGGCAATTGTTTGCGCCAGGTTGAGCATCTTAGCAAGGTGATCAGGTTGGTGCAAGGAGTTTAAAGCGGCACCAGCAATGGTGCCGTCGCCAAGCTGACACCGTTTGAGATCCACTGATGTGGGATCAAAACTCAAGACATCAACCATCCTGTGGCGAACAATCAGGACGAGCGGACTCGCGAGATCCTGCGGTGGTGGCATCCCGGCGCGACGATAGGAAAAGTCGACGCAGAGCCAACACAGAGATAGTCGCTGTCAACGGAATTGAGTACAGTGGCAAAGTATCGAATGCGCCGTGAACAAAGGAATAGGCGAGTGTCACTGCCCATGGGAGCACAATGATGAACAAAACAAGCCCCAACCACCAGCGCCTTAGTGCCAGGAGACCGCCTATCAGGAGCAGGGGCACGTAGGCGCTCCTGAGGGAGGCATGGACAACCCACCAGGGCTGAGATTGCCAATGTTCTAAGCTGACGCAGGCCGCTATAGTTACAGCCAAAGATAGATACGCGAGTAGAGCAACCCTAAGCGACTTGGGGACGCGAGACAGATCCAATAGAAACGCCAATCCTGAGCACACGCACGCAACCCATAACGCCAGATCCAACGCAAGTATCTGAACATCATCGAAACGCAGGGGATTTCCGTAAGACAGACGCTCGCCAAACGACTCTCCCCATCGCTCACACACGGTCGACCAAAGAATTCCCAAAACAGCACAAGGAAGCCAAAGGAAACGATTTCCGCCCAGTCACTTGGCTTTAGTGCGCGCACCACTATCCAGTCTCTCGTTGACTTCATTGACTGCGTTCGCCCTCTTACAACTCATTGCCACCCTTTGCAAAATTCGGCGTCTCGGGAACGGTAGGTCATCACGCGACGTCATGCTTAGCCTCAATAACAAACGACACCCGCTGCCCAAGCTTGTCGAGATACTTCAGTAGAGAATCAACGCTGAAACACTCGGTTTTCAACCCCATGATCTCTGCAATCCTCGGTTGAGCGACTCCGAGTTCGCGGCCTGCCTGACGCTGCGACCATCCTCGCTCCTTGATGATCCGCCGGATCTCAATCATCAAGTCAGCGCGAGCCAGCAGATTCACTGCCTCATCACCGGAGAATCCCAGATCTTTGAAGATATTATCAGAGCCTTCCTCCCAGGCTGGCTCAGGATTTCCTTTCTGCTGCTCTTTGTCTTTCCATCGTGGCATAATTCGCTCTCGCTATATCCAAGTCCTTTTGTGATGTCCTGCCCGTCTTCTTTTCAAAGGCATGTAGCACGTACACTGCTTCCGGGAATCGGCTTACATAAATCACCCTGTGCTGGTGCGGGCGATGGATGCGGATCTCTATTGCGCCAGGGCCAATATCGGGCATCGGTCTGAAGTCAGTCGGCACCTCGCCGCGCTGTACTAATCTGAGTTCGCTTCCGGCTTGCCGTCTTGCCTCCTCGGGAAAGTCTCGGACTGCTCGTCGGCTGTTGCCGAGCCATCGAACCGGCTTGGGCTCCATATCCACCTCACAATACATGATACGTTATTTCGTATCGCAGGCCAAGTCGAGGACACCTTTGAATGACTGCGCATCCTGCTTAACCTGCGATGACTGCAGCAACGATCGGGAGGTCGACTGCCCCGGCCTGTCGGCACGGCTGCCCGTTGCCTGCCGCACTGCCCCGAATACCACGCGGCCGGGGTCCCGGCAGCAAGAGAGCTTGCGACCTTGCTGCTGGGGGCGCGTGGTAGGCTTGGTGCCCGGGCAGGCAAGTAAGGTCAGCCGTGTGAGTGTGGACACCACAAAAACCTGCCGCCCGTGCGGTGTTCACGAATTTTGCGGATCAATTGCCACCACACCTGCGCACCATCGAACTAGACAAAGATGGCAACGTGATAAGTGACTCCAAGGAAAAATGCTAGAACCGTACAGTCCATTAGTAATTCGAAATGAACAGCTCTGCGCCTATCTTGCTTTCTCGCTGCAAGTTGCAATTATTCATCCCGTATTGAAGTTGCCAACTCCGCAGATTTGCCCACTCATAGAGTTCTCGGACCTCGTCGCAGTCGTCATAGGTAATAAGGAATCGGTGTGGTGACTTCCTAAGGACGCCAGCAAGCCGCTCGTGATCAAATTCATGGAGCGATCCGCCGTGTCCATAAAGACGATTGGCAGTGTAGTAAGGCGGGTCCAAGAAGATGAAGACGTCCCGCCCAGGTTCTTCTATTACCGCTTGAAAGTCGAGATTCGTTATTCGGGTACCAGCCAGTGCCTCCGGCATTGGTGCTAGGCGCTGAATCGATGAAGCCGTGAAGCGGCGTAGACTTGCTGCGTTGGAAAAGCCACCTGCCCGAGTTGTACCAGAAAAGGTCACGCGGTTGAAGAAGAAGAAAAGAAACGCCTCGCGATACTCGCCGTCTGGCTGTTCTTGGCGCGCCTGCAAGAAGTAGTCCTTAATCTCTTCTGCGGATTCAAAGCCGGAGCGAAGTTCTTCCAATTCCCGGATGAGCTGGGTGCATGTCTGCGGATCTTGCACCGCCTTCCAAAACGAGATCAGCTCCCTGAATTTATCGTTAATCCAGTAGTTCTGGGCAAAGCGGACGGTCCTTGCGTAGAAGTAAACGCTACCGCCTCCGACCAACGGTTCGCGAAATTCCAGCGCTGATTGCGGAAGCATCGCAGATATCTGATCGATAGCCTTCTGCTTGCCACCGGGATATCGCAGCGGCGAACGATACTTAATCGCCGGTGCTGTAGTGGTGGGCGAGTGAAGGTCGACGAGTGCGCTGGCTTTTCCAAGGTGGTCGATCGATTGAGTCATGGAACTAATAATACCGACTCGATGGCACGTATCAAGCGGACCAGAGTGAGCAGGGGTGCACTCCGGATATCAATTATGTATACGCTACCGCGAAGAAAAAGTTCATCGGATAAACTTTTCCGTGTTGATGCGCCTGGCGCCTGTGGTGATGGTTTCGCAGAAGCAAAGCGGTAAAGCCTTCGAATACGCTGTCGTCCTGGCCGCGCAGCGCGTCATCGGATCTCCAAACATCGTCCTCATTGACAATCTGCCACTCAGGACAGGAGAACAGGACTTTCACTTACTCGACCCCCGCCGCCAGACCGAGGATCTCAGAGCCGCAGTGCCGGCGTTGGAGCAGCTCGTCAGGCTGGAGCCCTGCCTGGCACTTGCCAAATCGGGGCTGCTCGTTATCCATGCCTTGGTCCAGCCTGATGAAGCGGGTAAAACGGGTGACGTGCGAGACACTTTGCTGTTTGACCCCTCGCGGCACTGGGAAATAGGGCTCTCCGCCAAGCACCACCATGAGGCACTAAAGCACTCCAGGCTTTCCATGAGTATCGATTTCGGTGCAAAGTGGCTAGGCATGCCATGCTCACAAGAATACTTCGAAGCAATTGCTCCGGTGTTCAAGCGCCTCACGGGACTGAAAGCGCAAGGAATGGTATGGGCGCAGGTTCCGAATAAGGAATCTGAGATCGTCTGTCAATTTGACAATTGGAGCTACTCTCATCTCGCGCCCTCCTGCACTGAATATGGTGGCAGAGAGCGGATCAAAAGGCCAATGAATCTTATTTAATCCGACTTTTGCGCCAGGACACTAGCCCACCCTTAGCCGACGTCAAACAAGCCGCGCGCGGATACTGGCATCATATTCTGACCGCCGCGGGCATCGATGCCGGCTTCTTGAAGCGTCAGCACGGACCGTGCCCCATTTGTGCTGGTAAGGACCGATTTCGCTTTGACGACAAGCAAGGCTCCGGCTCCTTTTTCTGCAACCAGTGTGGAGCAGGTGACGGTTTCACACTGATCCAGCTCACGGGAAAGACTTTCCCGGAGTCCGTCAGACTCGTCGCCGCAATCCTGGGAATGGCCAGCTCGCAGGCGCCTGTGCGTCCCCTCCAAGCACAAACACACAAGCCCGAGGGTGATGACACCACGGAGCGGAGAAAGGCGGCTTTAAACGCGGTCTGGGAAGGTACACGAGAAGTGCAGCGCGGCGATCCGGTATGGACCTACCTGACCCTGCGCGGAATCAGGTTGACAGCCGTGCCTGAAGCACTACGGTATCACCGTGCGCTTGATTACTGGGACGAAGGGCGGCTGATTAACACTTTTCCCGCCATGGTTGCGCGGGTTTCTGCCCCGGATGGTTTGCCGGCGACTTTGCATCGCACGTACCTTATGCCGAGCGGGAAAAAAGCTCCGGTGTCCAGGGTGAAAAAGCTCATGCCACCAGCCAAGCCGGGCTGCCCGACACATAGCGCGGTGCGCTTGCATCCGGCTGGCACCACCCTTGGCATAGCCGAAGGAATCGAAACAGCTCTTGCTTGCCATCTGGCTACTGGAATTGCGGTCTGGGCGGCACTTTCAGCTAGCTTTATGCCGGCGCTGGTGGTGCCCGAGAATGTCGGGAAAATCATCATCTTTGCTGACAATGATGAAGGCGGTGCAGGGCAAACGGCGGCGTCAGCACTGGCGCGGCGGCTGCTTTCAGAAGGCAGGAAAGTCAAGATATTAGCCCCGGATACCCCGGGCACCGACTGGGCGGATGACACCGCCGGGAGTGACGAGAGACCATGGGAAAACTGAATCGCGAGATCGTAGAAGAGACTCCGTATGTCACTGATGATGCTTTTGCGGATGAAGCAGTCACCGCCGACAACAAGTTTGGCAAAGCCGCTCGCCGTGAGTCTCGAAAGACGAGGAAAAGCGCTATCCACTTATCAACTGATGGAAATGGTCAGGCAGAGAGCCAGCCGGCAATCCAAGACGAGGCGCTGGAGAAACCAGTCACAGATCCTTGGTTGGGAACAAAAATACCCGCTGGCTGGACAATCTCGAAGAAGTGCGGTGTGTGGACTGATCCTCCAGAAGAAAGTAGGGCGCGTCCAGAGGAAATCGGCGGACCCATCTGGATATCGGGTTTTACGCGCGATGCAGTCGGAGAGGGATGGGGTGCGGTCACCGAATGGCTCGACCGAGACGGCGTGAGACACCAGCGCGCTATACCATGGTCCCGCTTTCATGAAGATGGCAACACCTTGGCTCAGGAGCTTGCGCAGGGGGGACTGAAGATTGTTCCCGGCTGCGAAAAGAAGCTCAAGACATACCTTGGCAGCTTTCAGTCCGACCGGCGAATGCAGTCTGTGGACAAGCTGGGCTGGCTCGATCGCACAGACGGAGAACTCGCGTTCGTGCTGCCCCACGACGTCATTTCTAAAGCGCCTACAGCCGAAGTGGTGTACCAACCCGAGCGCTACAGCCCGACCGAATCCACGATAAAAGCACATGGAACGCTGGAAGAATGGCAGCGCGAGGTCGCGGCTGAATGTGCAGAGCAACCTTACCTGGTCTTTGCGCTGTGCGTGGGACTCGCAGGACCACTGCTTAAGTGTGCCGGGCTCGACAGCGGAGGCTTTCATGTCGATGGGCTGTCCACACGCGGCAAAACTACGATGGCTCAGGTGTGCGCAAGCATTTGGGGCTGCGGAGCAGACCCGTCCGATGCCCCTGATCTTGCGTTCGTGAGGCGCTGGAACAGCACGCCGAACGGACTCGAAGGGGTGTGTGCCGCGCATAATGATCTGGTTCTCGTTTTAGACGAGCTTGGGACCTGCGCCGCAAGAGACTTCGGTAAGGCTGTATATGACATCTTCGGCGGACAGGGCAAGAATGCTATGGACGCCTCCCGCAACCTCAAGAAGCAGCGCACCTGGCGAATGCTCGTGCTATCAACTGGCGAGATGTCCGTCAGGCAAAAGATAGAACAAGAGCACCCAGCAAAGGCGGGTCAGTTGCTGCGATTCATTGACATCCCTATTGATGCTGGCATCATCAGAGGGATTGCTCCTGCCCTGGTAGCTGACCGGATAAAGCGTGCATGTGGAATGTACTACGGGTCAGCGGGACCTGCTTTTGTGCGTGCCCTGTTGAAAGAAGCAAACGGCACCAACGATTTAAAAGCTACGGTGACCGAGTTGCATAACACGTGCGCGAAGTCCCTTACACCAGAGTCACCATCGCCAGAACAGACGCGCGCTCTCAAGCGGTTTGCGCTCGTTCAGGCGGCCGGGATATTAGCCGCGCGTCTTCACTTACTCCCCCTGACCGAGAGCCAGGTCTGTCAGTCGGTGGAAACAATCACGAACGCATGGCTGCATGAAGCTCACCTCTTACCAGACGTTGAACGGGGTCTTCAGTCGGTTAAGGATTTCATACTAAGGCACCGCGAATCGCGATTCAAACACGATACAGGAGGTCCGGATGTCGTTCGCGAGCTCGCAGGTTATTGGTTGAAGCCTAAGGATCTCTACCTGTTCACCGATGAGGGGTTTGCATTAAGATCTCCTTTTGTTTGCCTTGCGGCGGAGAGTGCCGGCTTTGGGCCGGCACAGAGATATTCAGCCACTGTCTCCAGTGGGTGAATGAAAGGGAGAAAAGCTTCG
>DATNRD010000195.1:0-4628 GCA_036703665.1 Candidatus Obscuribacterales bacterium | reverse complement strand
CCGCGAGCGCCTGCTATACACCCATGGTTTTGCAGCCGAATCCAGCACCGCCGCCATTATCCTTACCGCTTCGCTCATGGGGGCGCCGATCAGCACCACGCACACGCTCTCCTCGGCCGTGGCCGGGGGAACCGTGTCGTTGCACGGCAGCTCAAAACTGAACTGGCGCACCGTGCAATTGATATTTTCAGCCTGGCTTCTCACCCTGCCGGTAGCAGCAGCGCTGTCTGCCTGCGCCTACATGATTCTGACCCTAATGGGTCTGCGCTGAAACACTCACTGCTCAACGGCACGGACAAGCAATTACCTGGCTCGCCACTGGAGAGCTCCGCAGGCTAAGATGTAATAACGCCGGCCGGATACAGCTTTCTTGGAGCGGGCGTTGATTGCAGGTATTAGCGGGCTGAGATGGTAGAAGGAATCCTCGTCGACTTTGCCTACCCGCAATTCGTGCCGCACCCGTTGCTGACGAACAGGCACGCCATGACGATTGCTGCCGGCGCGTGGCGGCGTCGCCTGCGCTTCTTGCGCGAAGCGGCGGAGACTCGCTTGTTCGAGGTCGAGCCCGGTGTCAGGATTCTCGCCCATTGCCACTGGCAGCCCGACCGTGTGAGGCATCCCACCCTTGTTCTTTTGCACGGGCTGGAGGGATCGAGCCATTCGCACTACATGCTCGGCACAGCGGAAAAGGCTTATGCCCTGGGCATGAACGTGGTGAGGATGAACCATCGCAACTGCGGTGACAGCCTCCATCTGACGCCAACGCTCTACAACTCGGGCATGAGCGGCGATCCGCTGGCGGTAGTCCGCGAATTGCGGACGGTAGACAACCTTGATTGCATATTCCTGGCGGGTTGGTCCATGGGAGGCAACGTCGTTTTAAAGGCGGCAGCCGAACTGGGCGACAGCGGGCCACGCGTATTGTCCGGAGTCTGTGCCGTCTCGCCGGCGCTCGATCTGGAAACCTGTGTAAGGGCGCTCGAGTCAGGGGCGAACAAGTTCTACGAGCAGTGGTTCCTGAACAGCCTGAAGAGGAAACTAAAGCGGAAGAGCGAGCTGTTTCCCCATCTCTACGATCCCCGGCACCTCAAATCGATCAAGCTGCTGCGAGAGTTCGACGACATATACACCGCCCCTGGTGGCGGCTACGGCAGTGCACAACGCTATTACAAAAAGGCAAGCGCACTGCCTGTGATGCCTGATGTGCGAATACCGGTGTTAATTGTTCAGTCCAGGGATGACCCTTTCGTCCCCTTCGAGTCGTTCCTTGCACCGGAGCTACGGTTCCCCTACATCACCCTTATCGCAACGGAACACGGCGGACACTGCGGGTTCGTGCACACCTGCCACGAAAGTCGGCCGCCGGCAGACAGGTTCTGGGCCGAAAATCGCATTGTCGACTTCTGCGGGCAGATTGCAAAGCATCATCGTTGAGAGTCTGTTATCAGACATTGCACCGATGCGCTTGTCAAATATCGTTACTTTATGAATTGTTCATATCGTCGGACATGACGAGACTTTTGCAGCGCAAGCTGCAAAACTTTTTCCGATGCTTACCACTTACCGGCTGACAAGCGTTTCACTGTCTGGCAGCCGTGGAAAGAATTTCAGGAGCCCTGAGGGAGGATGACGACGGTGAAAAGGAATTACTTGGCTGCGGCACTCTCGCTTTTGCTGGCAGTTGGAGCAATGCCAAGCGTGCTGGCTGCCGACGAACCGCTTGAAAAGGTCGTTGACAGCTCGCTGATGGTCACTCGCGTAGGCGGAGTAGGAGCCGGGCTTGTTCTCGGAACACCAGTCGCCGTCACCCGCTGCACCGTCAAGTCTTACAAAGATTTGACCGTGAAGGTCGCCGACAAGATAGGCGGCAAAGCCGGCGGCAAAGACTGTGGTCCGTGCTGTCTGCTGGTCAGCGTTGCCACCTTGCCGGCCGGAATCGTCTGGGGCGGGCTGACCGGCACCTATTACGGTGGCAAAAACGCCTTTAAGGTGGGATTCAATCAGCCATTCCATCCCGATTCCTTCAGCCTCGGCAAGCTGGAAGACTAAGACCGGCATAGATGGGCCAATCCGAGCTAGAGCAGTGGCTCCGAAAAGTGGAGCGGGCCGCAAGCCGCAAGGAGGTCTTCGAGCTCCTCGATCAGTTTCGCCCGCTGGCTTGGACAGACCAGCAGCGTGCTGCCATGGCTCATACCTACGTGCGCGTCCTGGAGAAACTGAAGGACGACGCCGGTCCTATTGAGACCGCTGCGGCCAGCAGCGAAGCCGCCGACGGTCCCGTCTGGTACGAGAAGATGTAGGTTGCCGCCGATGAGCACCTACAGCGGTACCATCGCCAACCGGCTGCTTACGTTCGTGCTCATTCTGGGGCTATGGGGCCCTCAAGCCTGGTCTGCGCCGTGCCGCGATCTGGCAGCCCCGCCGGATGCTGCCCAGCAGGCAGACAGGCGAAAGGGCCTGGCATTTACCTATACGCCCGAATACAGGCGCGAATTCAAGGAAGCGATCGACTCGGCGCGCAAGGCCTGCCGCCGACACTCAGAAAAAGGGAAAGTGGCGGTCGTCGCCGATATTGACGAGACGCTTCTGGACAATCGCGAGGAGATTCGCCGCCATCCGGACTTCGACTGGCCGCAGTTTTTTGCCTGGATGGGGGAGGCGAAGGCACCGGTGCTGGAGCCGACCGCCGGGTTCCTTGCCTGGGCACGCAAACGCGGATTCGCCATCTTCCTCGTCACCGGGCGCCAGGAGAACTTGCGGCGGGCAACCATCATCAACCTCGTCCGGCAGAACGTCGCCTATGACGGGCTGCTCATGCGTCCCAACGGCGACGAAAGACCGGCCGAGCAGGTAAAGGTTCCGCACAGAGAAGCGATCGAGAAGATGGGCTTCACCATCGTCGTCAACATAGGCGATCAGTGGTCCGATTTGTCCGGGGGGCACGCAGAAAACTGCGTGAAGCTGCCCAACAAGATGTATTTCGTCCGCTGATTGCCGGACTAAATCTTTTCCGGATCGAACGGCGGATGCGGAGCACCGTTTGTCCTGCGGATGTCGGTTATGACCAGGCGATTGGGGATGAAGTCCGAGCCGATCCTGCCGGCCAGCCCGATGCCGACGGCCGCCAGGCTGTAGGGCCGCGCAGCCGGTATAAAGCGTGCCACTGCTCCGGCCACCGTAAGCAGGTCGGAAGCCGAGGCGATGCCAAATTTCAAGCGATCACGGTCGCTATGATGGCTCAAGAAGTCGGCTCCGTCTGAAGCCAGCTCCGTAAGCCCGAGCACTCCCAGACTTACCGCTCCGAACGTACCGAAGCGGGGGAAACGGACGGCAAGCCTGGCTGCACCCGCCGCTGTCAGACCGGCTATACCGGTCTCGACCGCCGCCACAGTCGGGAGGTTCTTCCACTGCCATTGGTAGAGGTTGGCCCAGGGCTGGGCTGCGTAGGCATGCGAAATCTCGAACTTGGAGTCCTTCTGGGCCAGCAGCTCCTCTACCTTGTCCACCGGGATGAAGTAAGAGCGCGAATGGTCGCGCGGGTCGATCCAGTCCGAAACGCCTACCACCTTCCCGCTCCGGTCCACGAGCGGCCCGCCGGAATTGCCGCCTTCCAGATGCACCTTGCCGTGCAGGAGGGGTCTGGCCAGAAAGGCGTCGACGTCGGCGGCTTCCGCCGGGGTCAACTCTTGCTTCTTTTTGGCCAGATCGGTCTGGAAATTGGGGTCCCTTTGGGTAAGAACGTTCAGCTCCAGGTCCCGTGAACGGAAATAGCCTGGCGAAATGTACGTCGGCGTCAGCCCGAGCGGGTGACCGAGGGCCCAGACCGGCTGGTCCGGCGAGAGTGCCTTGCTGGCCCCCAGGCTGAGGGCTCTGGAGGATGTCGAGGCTGCCCCCTCGAGCTTCAATACGGCCAGGTCGTTGATGTCGTCCAGCTTCTCCAGGCGGGCGCGGTACTTGCCTCCGTCGTGGTCCACGACCTTTATTTCGGTCACGTCCTGGACCACATGGGCGTTGGTTACCACCCGACCCTGCCCGTCGACGAAGAATCCGCTGCCCGACCCGCGGTCGGTGGCTACCTTGACCACGCCGGGAGCCACTTCCGCATAGAGCTGCCTGGCCGCCTCGTCGGCTTGGGGCATAAGGTCGGAAAGGCGCTCGAGCTGCCGGTCGGCCTTGAGAACTGGAATCCTTTCAGACATCGGGGCACCCTGGGGATCCGGGAACGCCTATGAGCCTATATGAAAGGCTGTCCGGCCTCAATGGGGAGACTCCCATGGCGGAACGGCGATCCGCAGATTAGAAATTTGCGGAGGTCGCTGGAAGACGTCCAGGGCACTGTTCGCTCTCATAACCCCCCACCTGTCATTCTGAGGAGCCCCGCAGGGGCGACGAAGAATCCCAGGTAGAGTGACGGGCTGCGTTATGAAGCTGGGATTCTTCGCTGCGCTCGTAAGAGGATGACACCGGTCAAGCCAAGGGATTTGTCATTCTGAGGAGCCCCGCAGGGGCGAGGAAGAATCCCAGGTAGAGTGACGGGCTGCGTTATGAAGCTGGGATTCTTCGCTGCGCTTCCATGAGAGCGCGCGAGCTGTCAAGCCCCGAAAAAGCCTAATTTTTCGTACATGACC
>DATNRD010000194.1:0-3532 GCA_036703665.1 Candidatus Obscuribacterales bacterium | reverse complement strand
CGGGGGCCACCGCAGTTGAAATTTGTTTTACCGAGGCAACGCCCACTCACCGGAATCAGCGCGATATGCTATGTGAGCTTACAGGAAGCTCAGGTTGATTGTTAGCGCGCGCTTATCCGCGTACTCGAGCATGTCGGTCGGGCAAGACGGAACGTGAACAGGCGAACCGACCCACGGGTTGAGACCGACAGGCTGGGCGACGTACAGATCCCTGCGGGCGCCTACTGGGGCGCCCGCACGGCCAGAGCCCGAGACGCCTTTACAATCAGCGGACGGAAACCGCACCCGAGGCTGGTAGATGCGACCGTTGTTATAAAGAGGGCCGCCGCACTGGCCAGTGCCGAGTCCGGCAGGCTCGATCAGCAAGTCGCCAGAGCTGTCTGTCAAGCCGCCGACGAGGTGCTGAACGGGCTGTGGCGCGATCAATTCATAGTGGATCCTTTCCAATCGGGGGCAGGCACCGCGCATAATCACAACGTCAACGAGGTCCTGTGCAATCGCGCGCTAGAGATACTCGGGCACCCGCCTGGCTCTTACGCCATCATCCATCCCGACCATCACGTGAACATGGCGCAGTCGGCCAATGATGTGTTCCCGACAGCCATGCGCATTTCGATCCTGGGCGCGGTCAAGGAACTGCAACCGGTCGTGCTCGATCTGGAGCGCTTGCTGCGGCGCAAGTCGCTGGAGTTCGACAAGATTCTCAAGGCGGGGCGCACACATCTGCAAGACGCCACGCCGATATCCCTCGGGCAGGAGTTCAACGCTTACGGGTCCAGCGTCGAGCGCAGCTCCCGGAGAATCAAGGACGCCACCAACCAGCTCCTGGAAGTGAATCTCGGCGCCACCACCACCGGCACCGGCATAGACGCAGACCCTGCCTGGGTCAGCCGCGTTGTGGAAATGCTGTGCCAGTTCAGCGGCTTCCGCTTGCGCGCTGGCGAAGACTACTTCAGGCTTACACAGTCCGCTGCCGACTTCCTGGAGCTCTCTTCGAGCTTGAAAGAGTTTGCGGTAGAGCTGGTGAAGATCTCAAGCGACCTGCGTCTGCTGTGCTCCGGTCCGCGAGCTGGATTGGCCGAGATCAACCTTCCCCCGGTGTTTACCGAGCCTGCCTCCTTGCTGCCCGGCGTACTGCCGGACCGAGCTTATCCCGTCATGGCCGAGTGCCTCACCATGGTCGCTTTCCAGGTCATCGGCAACGATACTGTGGTGACGCTGGCTGCTCAGGCAGGACAGCTCGAACTCAACGCCATGACGCCGGTCATAATAGACAACCTCCTGGAGTCCCTGGACTTCTTGAGGAACGCTATAGCCGCCTTCAATCAAAGATGCATATCGGGCATCACGGCAAATGCGGCACGCTGCCGGGATTTACTGGACAGCACCGGAACGGGCGCCATCGCGCTCATTTCACACGTCGGTTACGACAGGGTGGTGGAGCTGGTGCGAGAATCACTCAAAGCCGGCGTGTCCGTCAGGGAGCTAGTACTGGCGCAGGGACTCATGACACCGGAAGCGCTGGACAGAGTCCTCCTTCAAAAAAGCATCACACAACCGGGGTCGGTGCCTGGCACCACGGGCAGTACCGATACCGATTGAAGCGGATGCTTACCGGCGACGTACTTAGGGGCACGCACCCATGAGGGCACGGCGGGCAGCTTCCCGGTTCCGCAACCTCGATGAGCACGGCCGCGATTAACATAAGAAACATTAGCAACCTTTTGTCGCGCGCCATATTGACAACGCGCGGAGATCTTGCAGCCGGCGAAGACTGGCTTGCCGTGCGATTTACATGTGTCTTACAGCCAAGTTATCTAAAGAAATATAAAGCTCGACACCAAATCAGGTGCCCGTGCGCATGGTTATCATTAGGTGCTGTTGCCAATGTGTTGCAAGCGACGGATAATTACATTTCTTCGGCGCTACACCAAACGCGGACGGAGTGGCAGATTGCATGTTGAACGGATATCGTTTCGAAATGATCATCGGCTGCATGAGCGCCGGTAAGTCCAGCGAGCTCATTCGGCGTATTGAGCGTGCCCGTCTGGCGTACCTTCCCACCATCATTTTCCGGCCTGCCACCGACACCAGGTCCAAGCCAAACCACGTGGAATCGCGCAACGGCCTGACCTCCCAGGCCATTGTGGTCGAGTCGGCCAAAGAGATGCTCAAGTACTCGTCGCATGCCGTAGTCATCGGCATAGACGAATGCCAGTTCTTCGACACAGATCTGGTAGACGTTGTGCAAACTTTATTGCGCCAGAAAAAGAAAGTTATCGCAGCGGGTCTCGATCTCGATTATCGCGGAAAGCCATTCGGGCCTGTGCCCCACCTGCTGGCCCTGGCGGATCGAATCGACAAGCTGCTGGCGGTGTGCCGGAAGTGCGGCTCCGATTTCGCCTGCCGCACGCAGCGCGTAGTGCCTTCCAACGAGCAAATCCTGGTGGGCGACTCGCAGTATGAGGCGCGGTGCATCCACTGCTTCGAACCTCCATTTGAGTACCAGCTCAAGCTGGAGCTGCCTGAGGCGTCAGCCGAGCAACAGATACCGCCTGCCGGCCTGGTGGCCCAGCCCGTGGCAATCTCGAGCTGAGATTCCACGTGGAAAGCCGGCATTGTCACCGTTGGTCACCACAGACGGTGCCCGATTCAGTGAAAACGGAAGCTCTCGTCAGAGATCCTCTCTAATGTTGCTGGATCAACAGGCAAGCTTAAGAGGTAGACTCCGCCCGCGAACAACGCTGCCGTGACGGCGACGAGCGAAGTGCGCGCCACCGACCCTTTCTTGCCGGACATCTGAGGGCTGGACGCATAGACAATGCGTACCAGCAGAGTCGTAAGAGCCAGCCCGATTAGCGTGCATCCAAAAGCATGATTTCCGTCCATGCGATGGCTTCCCTCCAGCAAAATCGGTCACAGGATAACACACTGCTGCCGGCAGGACGGGCTTCCTCGCCAGGCACTGGGGCCGGCATCCACGCAGGCGCCACAGCGGGCATTAAACACAACCAATGTAAATCCGGCTTAAGGAGCCATTTTTCCGGTTAGCCGCCCTGCTCCGAAAGGGAATAAGACAGGTGCACCCACAGGAGACAGGCCCATGTTCACCTTCATCAAAATCGCCTATCATCAGGTTCTCCATGGTCGCACAATCGAGCGAGTCGTGCACAAGCGCTACTCCCGAAGGACGGACGAGCTGCCCCAGCCGGAAGGGGCACGCGGCAATCCCTGGGAGCGAGAGCTTGCGCGACTGGCCCTCCCCCGCGATCCCAACGAGCGGCGGCGTCACCTGCGCAGCCAGCTACCCAGGCCCGGTGCGGATCTTGAGAAATCACAAAGAAAACAGGGCACGCTTACCGATCTGAAAATCTGGTGGGGGCAAGCCACCTCACCGACCAAGCCGGCCACGCCAGACCTCGGCTCCTTCGCGCCGCCGCCATCGAAGAGGCGCAGCCGCTGGTTCCAGTGACCCCACCATTTCACGCGCCGCGACAGAGGCCCTGCTCCACTGAGCAGGGCCTCTGTCGCC
>DATNRD010000193.1:0-12260 GCA_036703665.1 Candidatus Obscuribacterales bacterium | reverse complement strand
CCACGGCCGCCACACAGACATGGCTTCCGGCGAGCCGGTCACGCACCAGCCGATGGTCGTCCTGGTCGACGAGGACAGCGCCAGCGCCAGTGAAATTCTGGCCGCCGCCTTGAAAGACAACAGGCGAGCAGTGGTGGTCGGAACCCGCACATACGGCAAGGGACTGGTTCAGGAAATCAACCGGCTCCCCGGCGGCGCGGCCATACACATAACCGTTTCGCGCTACCTTACACCCAGCGGCGTGGACATCAACAAGGTGGGCGTAGCGCCGGACATACACGTGGCTAAGAAGGACGAGCAGGACAAGGTAGCTGTCGAGTATCTCAAGGAGAAGATAGCCAGCCTCTACCCGATTCGCACAAGCAGCCAGCCGGCCGCGGGCGCTGTCAACGAGAACAGCCTGCTTTCAGCGGCCGCCCCCGGCAAACGCTAGCAGCAGACGGGTCTTTCTGCCTGTCGTTCACTCAAATAGATTCGGTGCCGCGGCTTCTCAGCTTCCCCCCGAGACTATTGGCATCCTCATCCCAGTACCGTTGAAGCGCGTTCTGCTTACACCGCCAGTGGTGCCGGTTCCAGCGTGCTGCAAGTGAGACTGCCAGCCGCGGACATCAGTTCGCGCCTGATCGTTTCGAGGTCAGCGCCGCCCAGGTCCACCTCCTTGTAGATGGACAACAGCTGGAGAGTTGTAATGAGAACGATGTTTTTGCTGCCTGCGTAGGCGATTAGGTCTTCGCTGAAGCCTTCCTCGCTACCCTCGGACGGTGCCTGCCCTTCGTACGGATTGGCAATCAACACTCCCTTGGGCTCGACGAGATGTTCGCACCAGTACGCAATCTGGAGTTTGACAAGCTCGGCCACATCCGCTGCCTGCAGTACCGGACCCGACTCCGACACGTAAGCGATGGCGACCACCGCATCGTCCAGCCTCAAGTAAAGGCGCCGTTCATCGGCTTCGGACGGGCGTACTCGATAGCCGAAGCGTTCGAACACGTGCGCACACGACTCGGCCAGCTCCACACCGCTGGACAGCAAGAGCGCGTTCCTCAACCGCTCTGTGCGGAGAATCAAATCCTGCGTGTCCTTCCTTTCTTGCTCGAGCAAGGCTATTTGCCCGCTGAGCTCCAGCACTTTCGCTCGCTTTTCCTCGAGTTCGACCCGAAGGTATCGCGAGCACCAGTCTGGCACGACCGGTCGTGGCTGGGTGGTAAGCAGCTCATCGGTCGCCCTTGAACTTCCCGCGTCATCCCGTAGCCGGCCGGCACGAACTTCGCGCAAGTTCGCCTCAGGCAGCTCGACCGTGCACACATCGTCATCCTCGTAGACGCTTACTGATTCACAGCCGGTCGTAACGTCATCACTGCCGGCCGACGGCCGGGAATGCGGCACGTTTACCGCAGCACCCCTGTCGGCTTCCTCCATGTCAGACTCGTCTTGATCTTGGCACAAGAATTCAAATCGCGTCAGACCGACCCTCAGCTGCTCATTGTGAGTGAGGCATCGACGGGTGTTCACTCGCGTGCCCCCGATGAAAGTTCCATTCCTGCTGGCCAGGTCCTCGATGAAATATTGGCCCTCTTCGAACGTGATCACGCAATGGTGCCTGGAAACAGTCGGGTCGCCGCGCACTATGATGTCATTAGTGCGCTCGCGTCCGATCAGGCATCGTGGAATCTTGACAGGAAATTTCTGTCGCGATCCCAGTTCTACCAGGCATGCATCAAGCGACGCGCTCTGCTGGCTGGATACGTCGATGTGTAGCGGTGCCAGAAGCTCCACCAGGCTTGTTTCTGAGAAGGTTGTCTCTCCGGCTGCCTGCTGGGGATCCTGCAGCTCCTCCGGCTGCTCCTTGCGGTTGAATGTAGTCATATCGGTGCGCCTCTTGAATGGAGAGAAGTCGTTTCCGGATCCCCCCAGAGCCATGCGCTTGAAATAGATGAGATGTTGGCGTGAACTGACACCATTAGTTTTCATTCCCCGCCTCGTCACAATGCCCTTCCCCTGTTCGGGGGATTCTGCGCGGTGAAGGTAGAAGTGACAGCAGTGATGCACCTTTCCTGAAGCATTCCCAAGGGCAATTCAGAAGTTACCCTTAAGGACGGCTAATATTCCTTGCCTGCGGCATATGATGAGCTCATATCCCGAATCTGGAGGATGCAGGCTATGACATCAGCTATTGCCCAGAAGACCCCGGTTCAAATCAAGTGGCCGATTGAAAAGGTGCAGGAAGGAGCAGCGCGTGCTCTGGCCAATCATCTTCGTGCCGCCCAGACTGTTCTGGCAAAGTATGGTCCTGAAGTATGGGACGAGTACGACAGGCTCGTGTTGAAGGACAAGCTCGAATACTACAAGTCAGTCGGCGTCAAGACACCGATCGAGCTGGTCAAGGCCATGGCCGAGTTCGAGAGCAACGTCTTCGGCAGCAAGATTCAAATCGTGGGCGATGACAAGAAAGCCTCGCTTACTTACGATTCCTGCGGCATTTACAATGCCATGCAGAAGTTCGGCACGCTGACTCCTGAGCAGGAAGAGAAGATCGGCAGCTACTTCGAGCGCTGCGTCTCGAATCTGGCCAAAGAATTCGGCTTCAAGGGCGAGGTGAAGTTCGAAGAGCCCTGCGCGATCGTGACCTTCACCAAGTAAGAGCACATAGATGCGTTGAAACCGGGCTCGCCGACGCGGGCCCGGTTTTCTTTACGACGGGCAACATCTCCGGGCTAGGTGTGCCGCGGGCTGAATCCCTCACAAGTGCGAAGCTATAGTTGAACCCTTGCATCGCCTGGTCAACGGGCATGCTTGGAGGGCCGTTTCCAGACGTCGTGAAATAAGCCCAGTGTTCCTTGATTGGCAACAACTTGGCAAGCGTGTCGGTACTGAAGGGACTGTGCCTCTGCCGGCCGGTGTCCATCACACGCTCCCCGGTTGGTCAGAACGTGCTACGCCGTCGACCTCTGGCGTTGCGGGCAAGCCTCTTGCAGCACCTCCTGAATCGATGCGAGCAGCCGCCCGAATCCAGTGCGCGCGACAGCCGAAACAATAACCGGATTCGGCACCTGTCCAGCAAGCCAGGTCAGGTCTTCTTCGCGGACGAGATCGGCCTTGTTCAGGACCGTAATCATCGGCTTTTCCAGAGCACCTAGCTCGCTCAGCACGTCATAGACACTGGTTATCTGTTCGAGCACATTAGGGTGGGAAGCATCGACAACATGCAGAAGCGCATCGGCCAGCGTCACCTCCTCGAGCGTCGCCCAGAAGGCAGCAATGAGTGATGTGGGCAGCTTCTTGATGAATCCCACCGTATCGGTCAGGAGCACCGGGCTGTTGTCCGGCAGCACCGTGCGGCGGGTAGCAGGATCCAGCGTGGCGAAAAGCTTGTTCTCGACGAAGACTTCCGATTTGGTCAATGCGTTGAGCAGAGTCGACTTGCCCGAATTGGTGTAGCCGGTCAGCGCCACCACAGGCAGGTTTTCGGTCGTCCGCTTACGGCGCTGGGTATCCCTGTAGCTTCTTATGCGCAGTGTTTCCCGCTCGAGGAAGTTGATGCGCTCGCGAATGCGCCGGCGGTCGATTTCCAGCTTGGTTTCACCGGGACCTCTGGTGGCAATCCCGCCGCCTAACCTGCTCAAGGTAAGCCCCTTGCCGATCAATCGGGGATACAGGTACTTGAGCTGGGCCAGCTCGACCTGCAGCTTGCCTTCCTTTGTCTGGGCGCGTTGGGCGAAGATGTCCAGGATGAGCTCGGTCCGGTCGATGACCTTGACCCCGACGGCCTCTTCCATGTTGCGCTGCTGGTTCGGCGAAAGCTCGTGGTCGACTATGACCAGATTGGCTCCCAGCTCTTGCACCGCAAGAGCCAGCTCCTGCAGTTTGCCCGAACCCAGGAAATAGCGCGGGTCAGGTTGCAGCCTCGCTTGAGTCAGTCTGCCGCAGACCGTGGCTCCAGCCGTGCGCGCCAGCTGAGACAGCTCGTCCAGCTCGTCTTCCATCTGCCAGGCGTCCATGCCCTGCAAGATGAGACCGACCAGCAGGGCCCTTTCCTCGCCTTCGGCCACCTGCAAGCGCGGCGCCAGGCGCCGAAATTCGTTCTCGAGCGAGCCAATCAGCTCCTGAAAGTCCTCCTCCTGCACTTTCCTCGCCGTGCTCGGCGGCAGGACCTTCCAGAGCTTGCCCTCGCTGTCCCGCCCCGGTTGCAGGTGAGCGATGTGCACGACATCGGCCAGGCGAGCCTGCTCTCCCCGGCTCCTGCTGAAGATCCCAGCCGGATCGACCTTGATTTTAGCCAGGAGGTCGAAGCGATTGCGAGCCAGAACTTGCAGGTCGTCCTTGGTCGGCGGCGAAGCAGGCTCGGCCGTTGCTCCATTCGCCTGCGCCGGCTGGGTATGAATGATGCGATGCCCGCAGAGCCTGCCCGGACCCACCCGCACGCCGCGCAGTTCGAAGGTGTTAACCTCGGAAGGCGTGCCCACCGTAACATTGACTACCTGCCCGCGGCGGTCAACCACGATCGAGACTGGCTGTCCCGTCTCGTAAGAAATTTCCGCTATGGACTCTGCAAGGTCGACTGTGAGGATTTTGTCCGCCGGTATGCGCTGCTGAAGCAGCCGATCTAGTTTCTTTCTTTCTGATTTTTTAAGGCCCTTTGCTCTACCTAAATCAAGCTTGCCGTGCAATCAAAATTTCTCCGTCTAAGGGTTACAGAGATCCCGGACTGTCTCACAATGGCATCATACCCCCAGCAGGCGCGAATTTCACCGGAAATTTAATGTAGCGACAATTGGTGGCGCAACAAGGCACGCCCGCCTGATTCCCCGCAGGTCTTGGGTGAAGGCAGGACCTTGCCCGGATTGAGGAGCCCGGCCGGGTTGAAAGCCTCGCGCACCCACTCCATGGCGCGCAAATCGGCCTGGCTGAAGACGCACGGCATCTCGAGAATCTTTTCTACCCCGATGCCGTGCTCGCCTGACAGGGTGCCGCCCAGGCTCACGCAGAGCTCGAGAATCTCCCTTCCTGCCGCAATCACGCGCTTGACTTGATCGAGATCGTCCCTGTTGTAAAGCAGACAGGGATGCAGATTGCCGTCGCCGGCGTGATAGACGTTGGCAATCACCAGGTCATATTTCTCCCCGATGCCGGCAATGCGGGTTATCGCCTCGGAAAGCTTTGAGCGCGGAATGACGCCGTCCAGCACATATCCGTGCGGAGAAATGCGACCGAGCGAGCCAAAAGCAGCTTTTCGCGCCTGCCAGATCGATGCGCGCTCACCGGCATCAGCCGCCCACTTGAGCGTCGTGGCGCCGTTTTTCCGGGCGCAGTCGACCACTACCTCCTTGTGCACGGCAATGCCGGCACGCGGTCCGTCCAGCTCGACAATGAGCAGCGCACCGGCGCTCCTGTCGAGTCCAAGGCCGAGCGCATCCTCCACAGCGCACAAGGTCAGCTGATCGACCATCTCCATGGCCGCCGGGATAACACCTGCGGCAACTATGTCGGAGACAGCTTGGCCTCCGGCTGCAACCGATGGGAAATAAGCAATCATGGTCTCGATTGCTTCCGGTCGCGCCATCAATCTAAGCACGGCCTCGGTCACAATACCGAGCGTCCCTTCGGAACCTACAAGCACGCCGAGCAGATCCAAACTGAGGTAATCCCTTCTCTTGCCACCAATGGTAATGGCAGTACCATCCGGCAGCACCACTTTGGCACCGAGCACGTGGTTCGTCGTTGTACCGTATTTGAGCGTGTGCGGCCCTCCGGCGTTCTCTGCAATGTTGCCCCCTACCGTACAGGCGGCCTGACTGGACGGATCCGGAGCGAAGTACAACCCGAACTTCTCCGCCTCCCTGGAAACCGTGGCGTTGGTGACACCGACCTCGACAACCGCCGACATGTTGTCAGGATCAATCTCTATCACCCGTGTCATGCGAGTAAGCACCAGGCTCACTCCCCCGGCGACGGTGGTTGCCCCTCCCGACAGCCCCGTGGCGGCACCACGAGGGGTCAAAGGCACACCGTACTTTCCGGCCAATCGAACGACCGAGATAACTTCCTCCGTGGAAGCCGGCAACACAACGAGGTCGGGACGAGCCACATCGAGGGTCTCACCGTCGCACTCGTATACGCAGAGATCCACCGGCGATGACAGGACGAAATCACGGCCGACCACGCCTACCAGCTCGTCCTCGAGCTGCTTGTACGTTTGTTGCTCTTCTTTAGCCTGCATTCCCGGGCGAACTGGCAAACGACTCCTGTCCTGGCCAGTTATTATCGCAAACTCGCAGGGCGACGCCCAGCGCCCCTTAGAGAGCCCGGGCACTTTTGCCGAGCAGCCGACGTCTTAAAAAAAACATGGAGCAGAGGGTGGAAGCATGTTGCGATTGATAGTACGAATTTTTCTATCAGCATTAGCATTCATCTATGTTTTGCCGATGATCCAGGGGATCAGCTTTCACGGCAACTTCATGGCAGCCATCGGGATCTCGATAATCTTCGCCGTCATGCTGACGGTGGTCGAACTGCTGGCGCTGGCAATCTCGGCGGTCTTGACGGTAAGCACGCTGGGACTGGCTCTGCTCTGGCTGATACCACTCTGGATTCTCGGCTTCTGGCTCCTGCCGGCCGTTGCTCTTATGCTTGTGGCTGATTTCATGCCGACTTATCTTACTGTAAGCGGTTGGATACCGGCCATTCTGGCTGGACTTGTGATGATGGCCGTCGGCATGGCAACTTCAAAGGAAGTCTGGCAGGAGTCCACGCGATCGAGGACCGCATGAAGCGCTCGACACTACGCAGGCAGTATGGAGAAAGCAAGCGATGAACAGTGCCCAGAAGGCAATCCTTTTCATTGGCTGCCTAATCATAGCGATCATGGCCGTTTATCCGCCGTGGTTGTATGTAGAACCGGACGAGGCGCCGCAACCGATGGGTTATTCCTTTATTTGGCAACCACCATCACAGGAACGAGAGGCGCATCTGAATGTCTTCGGCCTCAAGATTGAGACGAATCTCGAGCCGGTTACGGCCAACAAGATTGATTTTGCAAAACTCCTCACCCAATGTGCTGGAGTGGTCGCGGTAAGCGCGGGAGCAGCCTTGCTCCTGAGGCGCCGACCGAGGTCGGCGTGACGTACAAGGACCGGCCCCTGCCGTCACACAAGGAGGTTCCCGGATGGAATGGTTGATTAGTTTTATCCTCTATATAGTTATTGCCGCAGTCTGTGCTTACATCGGAGATTTCCTGGTACCCGGCAGAATTCCGGGCGGCTTTCTGGTCGCAGCCGTGTTCGGTGTTATCGGCGCCTGGATTGGCGGCAGCCTGATGGGACCGTTCGGTCCGTCCCTGGCCGGTGTGCACGTCGTACCCGCCATACTCGGTTCGGCAATTCTGGTCTTCTGTGTGAACCTGGTGTCGCGGAAGTTCGCGCGTCATACGTAAGCGCTCCGGCGCCTCATTTGCCGGGCTCGATCGTTTCTTTGTCACCGGTGGCAAATCGCACGGTATTGCCAGCGTCACAGTTCTGGCAAAAGTCAGCTACTTTCTCCACCGAAATCCGCCTGGAACCAGGAGGGAACTGCAAGAGCGCCTTGTCACCGCTGATCGACTGAACAGCCTGCACGACCAGCATGTTGTACATCACGTCTTCGCTTTCTATAAGGAGTTTGACGTCGCTTACCTTGCCGTCGCGTGAAACAACGTAGCTGACGCGGCAGAGAAGCGGCGGGCTGCTCTGGAAGGCTGCGTTGGCCAGAAAGCTCCACCGCTGGTAGATCACCTGACCGACCCGCTTGTGCCATGCGTCCCAGGCAATCTGCATCAAGCCCTGATCTTCAGCATCTGCCTTCTTGGGCGCCGGCGGACGGCTAGCAGCACCAGGCCCGGCGCTGGCACTAAGACCGAAGCTCTTCGCGGGCGGCGGCTTTGCCGGCGGCTCGATCATCTGAGGGAAATCCAGGTCTGCTGGCTCCGAGCCTCCACCGAAGGGATCTCCGAGCCGGTCGATATCGCTGCGCGAGAGAGCCGGACCGCCTGGCCGCTGCCCCTGTGGCAGATAGCCTTGCTCTACAGCCCGCCCCCTGAGCACCGGTCTGGACTCCTGAGCGCTCGACGCAGCGGCGCACGCGAGGGTCGAGGCCAAAATGCTTAATATCGCGAGCAGAAGTTTGCTGACCGGCATGTCAAACCGCTGGTTTGGGAGACGCTAACTTACATTATCCTAGCCCCGGGCAGAAAATAGGCATGCCACAACTTGTTTACCCAGGACCCTGGATTTGCGCCGGTCCGGCATGCCTGCGGCTATCTCAGCCGGACGGTCTCCCGGTCACCGGTGGTGTAGCGCATGCTGTTGGCCGGGTCACCAGAGTTGATGGAGAACGAGGCTTGCTTGGCCACCATCATCCGCCGTGACCCGTCGGGGAACTTGAGCAGTTCCCGGTCCCCGTCCATGGACTTGATTGCCTGGATAGCGATGCTGTTGAACATCGGATTGGGGCTCTTGACGATCCTCAGATCCTTTACACGTCCGTCTCGCGTGACCACGTAAGTGAACCCTGCTCTCAGCGGCCCGGCATGCGCAAAGAGCTTATTGGCCACCGAGTTCCACCTGGTGAACACCGCCTCGGCCACACGCTTGTGCCACAGGTCCCAGGCCAGCTGCATCTCAGGGGTATTGTCCGGATCGGCAGCGTCGGCGGAGGAACCGGGACCTATTCCTTGAAACTCCGGTGACCCCTCCCTGATGGTGCCGTCATCGACCGGCTCTCCGGGCATCCCGCCCATCATTGGGATGCCGGGCAGGAAGGCAGCTGCATTGTCCGGAATGCTGCCCGGGCCCTGTCCCTGTGTACTGTCAGGCATACCGTTCATCATCTGCCCGTTGAAATCTTCCATATCAGCCTTGAGCCCGAAGTGCTTCTTCCCGGCTCCTGGCATGACGCCTGCTTCCTTGATGACATCATGCGGTGCGTCGAGCAGCTGCGTCATGACTCCGTCGTCGCCGTTGGTCGCCCGGGTGGTGTTCGATTTGGATTCGCTCGTTCTTGCCATATCAGTCCGGGAAAGACGCGGTCCTGCAGCATCGGCGCCGTCGAAGGGCGTACCCAGCATACCTTCCTTGACGGCTCGCCCACGCAGCACGGTGCCGCTGTCGCCCGCTGAAGCCGCCTGCCAGCCTGCACCCGACAGGATGGAAACTGTTGCTACAAGCGCTGTGGCCGGTTGAAGGAGTTTACGGGAGAAGAACATATCGGAATCCTCGCGGAATCGCAGTCGTGCAAGATGCCGCTACTGTAGCCCAAGACCGTGAAAAGTAAATGACGGTTTTCCCCACCGCCTACGTACTTCACGCAACGCCTGGTCCCTGCGTTTATAATGAACCCGCTCATGCGAGAAATCATAGACAGCCATGCCCACCTTGCCTGGGAGTCCTATGCAGAGGACCAGAAGGCGGTTCTGGAGCGAGCTTTCCAGGCAGGCGTCGTCCAGATTGTCCACGCCGGAGTGGATATGACGACGGTATCGGAAATGATCGCGCTGGCCGAGCAATATCCCCAGATCTTCCTGGGCTTCGGATTGCACCCGCACGAAGCCAGGTTTTGGAGCGAGGAGACGGAAGCCGCACTCAGGCGTGCCCTGGCGCATCCGAGAGCCGTGGCAGTTGGCGAATGCGGGCTCGACTACTACTACCACCACAGCGACAGGCAGTCGCAGTTGATGGCCTTCAAGGCGCAGGTATCGCTGGCCCGAGAACTCGGCAAGCCCCTCATCGTGCACAGCCGCGACGCCTGGGACGACACCTTTGCCGTGCTGGAGGAGCTTGAGGCGCCTGAGCTGGGCGGCGTGTTCCATTGCTTTACCGGCGGTCCGGAAGTCTTGCCGAAAATCGAGTCGCTCGACTTTTACGTCTCCTTTTCTGGAATAGTGACGTTCAAAAACGCACAGAACATTCAGGAAGCAGCCAGACTCGTACCTGAAGATCGAATCCTTGTCGAGACAGATTGCCCTTTTCTGGCTCCACAACCCGTCAGAGGAAAGCGCAACGAGCCGGCTTACGTCTGGATGGTGGCAGAGAAGGTGGCGGAACTGCGCGCCGTCTCGGTCGCTGAAATTGCCCGCTCCACGACGGACAACGCGCGCCGCCTGTTCAGGCTGCCTGTCCCAGCTCCTTCACCGTCAACCTAGCACCTTCTTCAGGAACCCTCCCGCACGCCTGCCGAATCGGGTGCCGGCATCGAGAATATCCCTGGCGGGCTCAGTTACCAGTGTCTCGACCACATTCGCGGCGACATCGAGAGCGGGATCGAGTTTGTCCGCGACACTATGAATGGTATCGGCATTGAGGAGCTGCGTACCCGGGGCTACAAGAAATAGCGGGTTGCTGACCGCCTCCATGACACCGTTCCAGAGCAGGTTCGTTGCTCCGTAAACCATCTCATTTTGCATGTAGTAATAGTCGGTGAGGGCACCGCCGAGATTGCGCGCCGCGCGCCCGGGGTTGCCAGAGATAACATCCTCGGCGGCGTCGATGAGATCGCCTGCGGCGCTGAGTGCGTCTCTTGCTACATGCTCACCGGTGGCAAGGGTGTCGTTTCGGCCCGAGATATTGACGTCGCTGAATCTTTTCATAAAGGTAGCGAGCGACATCTGCAGCTTGCCTTCGCCGATATTGGTTATTCCATCCACCGTCTTCCCCTCTTCAGAAAGCGGCGAGCCGGAGTTGTGCCCCCACGGATTGCGGACCACGACAGTGTCCGTTTTGGGATCAAAGGACAGCACAGCGTACACGTGATTGTCCGGAACAGGACCCGGATCATTGCCCCCGAGAAATCTAGCGAAGTCGGCGTTGGCCCCCGCGGTCACCACCGCCTGGTGCTGCATTGCCCAAACCAGATCACGCCTTACGTTCACAGGGGAGGTCTCGCCGAACGTAAGCTGCTGCGAGCCCAGATCGGTGATTGAGAATTGATCGGTGGCGACGTCGCCGCCGGTGAGCAAATGGATCGCATCCCGGGTGTTTCTCACGCGAGCAAACAGACCAATGCCACTCTGTTTGAGAACATCACGGAGCAGACCATCGGATGTGTATTTGAGAAACGCGGCTTCTACGATGTCGGCCCACTTTGCACCGTTGGTCAGCCCCAGTTCCTTTATGTCGTCGTCGGTCACGGTCACCGGGCGGTCCTTGTCTCCTTTGAATCGAACCGTGTAAGAGCCGTCCGGATTCAACTCGATCATCTCCTGGATCACCTTTCGCCCCTGGTCCGTATTGGCCAGCGAGCTAAGGGCCGCCATGAAAAAGCAGTCGCCGATTGCCCCCTGGTCGACTTCCGCTGGCGAAAACGACCCCGACTCCAGTTGCCGCCTCAGCTTCCCCTCCGGCGTTTCCTTCTCCTTTTTCCCTATGCGGTTGGCTTCCTTATCCGGCGCCTGCTGTTCGGCTGCGTCGCAGCCAGCCTGCTTGTCGGTTTGCGGGTAGAGCCCACCGGGTGGAATGTCCAGAACCCCGTCCTGCAAGGGTTCGGCGCAACGCCGGCGGCGCTTCAGCTCGTCGACAGCCAGCGGGTCGGGCTTCTCCCTCTGCTGGGGCATGCCAGGAAACCACTCGGAATATGGATCGTAGGCACCTTTCCGGTGATCCCTGAACGGCCAGATTTCATCGAGGAGCTTCTCGCTCGATCGAGCGTCGTGTTGACGGTTGTCGGGAACACGGTCGGCTTCCCAGGCAGAATCATGATCATAGGCTTGAGGCATAGCACAGGCCCTCTTAAATCTAGTAAGTGAGATCGCGAACGAACGGTACGCGTATATATACGAGGCAGCCGATTTCTAGACACCGGCTGGTACGGAGTACGGCAGGTTAGCTGCGCGAATAATGATCGCCCGGATGCCGCACCACCACACCTGCCAGTTCCAGCATCGTCAAAGTAGCCGAAAGCTCGCCCGCGGCCATGCCGGTCCGCTCGCACAGCACGTCAAAATGCATCGGCTCGACAGAAAGAAGATCGTAGAGTTCCTTCTCCTTTCCAAAGAGCTCAACTACGCCGGTCGACTCCCCCCGACCGGAGGGCGCCTCCGAGTGAGCCCAGTTCATGCTGTTCATCACGTCCTCGTACCCGGTTACCAAATGCGCCTGATTGTTGGCAATCAGTGAGTTCGTGCCTGCCGACATGGGCGAGTCCACACGCCCGGGCACGGCAAACACCTCGCGCGAATACTCGAAGGCCAGCTTGGCCGTAATGAGCGACCCGGACGACCGACCGGCCTCGATCAC